>JBCCBR010000076.1:0-10489 GCA_039033935.1 Verrucomicrobiota bacterium | reverse complement strand
GTCAAAGTCACCTTTTTCACAGGCGACGCTCCCCTCTGCCGCCTGATCGATGGACATCCCTCCGCCCCCCTTCGCATCGCCGAACTGAACGAACTTTTCCGAAGCAAAGCGATCCTCACATCTCAGCGCAGTAAAAGCCGCGATTGGTTCGATCTGTTCACCCTCATGAAGACGGAGCAGTTCAGCTTCGACGATTATGTGGAATCTTTCCGGATCGCGGGAATCCCGACACAGTGGGAAAGCGGTATCGCAAGAATCTGTTCGGGTCGGCTCAGTGAAACCGACGAAGGCTACTCTCACCTTGGAGAATCACTGCCAAGTATTGACAGAATCGTAGCCTGGTTCCGTGAGCAAAGGGATGACTATGAAGTGAAGCGGGCAGAGACTGCGAAAAGACGCACCGACAAGCGGGGAGATACTCCCAGCGGCAGCTCAGGAGGAGGCTGATCCCCCCGCAAACCAGCCGATACTGAAACGCTATCCCCTTCACTCCGCCAAGCTCCGCACGGCACGGACCAGGCCGGGGATCGTCGATGGCTCGGCTTCGACCGCAACGATGTGGCCGTTTTCCTCGATCGATTCGGAAGTGATCGGGCCAATGCTGGCGATCTTGGTCTCGCGCGGAATGTCCAGACCCAGATCGAGAAAGCACTCCACCGTCGATGAGCTGGTGAAGGTGATGATGTCGGCCCCTTCTTCCCGGTAGCGCTTCACCGCCCCGGTCGGGTCATCTGTTTCCGGCACCGTTTCATAAGCGATCGCCTCGTCGAGGATGACGCCGGCGTCGCGGAGCTGCTGGCTCATCACTTCGCGCGCTTCCTTGGGGCGCACCCAAAGCATGGTGGTGTTTTCGATTGACCCGATTTTCTCGGTAAAGGCATTGGCCAGTTCTTCAGCGACGTGCTTGTCCGGCATCAAATCAGTGCCGACACGATACTCCTGTAATTTCGCGGCGGTGCCCGGGCCGACAACGGCGACACGGCAACCGCCGATCTCGCGAGCATCTTCGCGGATTTTGTAAAATGCTTCGAAGAAATACTCGACTGCATTGGGACTCGTGAAAATGAGCCAGTCGTAGCTGTGCGCGTCGACGACCAACTGGGCAAAGTCGCGCGCATCCTCGCCCTGACTGGGTTGGAGCCTGATGGTGGGCAGCTCGAGGACGTCTGCACCGAGGTCGCGGAGATCGCGGCTCAGCGAGCTGGCCTGCTTCCGTGTCCGGGTCACGACGACTCGTTTCCCCCGGAGTGGTCGTTTCTCAAACCAATCGACTTTCTCCCGACAATTCACGACGGTGCCAAAAACGGCGACGGCAGGCGCTTTGAAATCGACTGCTTCGGCGACGTCGGCAATGGTGGTGAGGGTGCCGGTGATGGTGTCCTGCTGCCCAGTCGTGGCCCATCGCACCAGCGCGACTGGTAAGTTCGGGTCGCCACCCTCGGCCAGGATTGCGTCGGTGATGATGCGAAGGCGCTGCACCCCCATCAGCATCACCTTCGTCCCCGGCGCTTTCGCAAGTTGCGCGTAATCGATTGAGCTTTCCTCCTTGGTCGGGTCTTCGTGACCTGTGAAGATCGTGAGTTGGGTGTTGTGAGCACGATGCGTCACCGGAATGCCGGCATAGGCCGGGCCTGCAATGGAAGAGCTGATCCCCGGCACGATCTCAAAGGCGAGCCCGGCATCGTGCAGCTCCTCAGCCTCCTCGCCACCGCGTCCAAAGATCATCGGATCGCCGCCCTTAAGTCGGCAGACGACTTTTCCCTCCCGAGTCCGATCGATCAGCAGCTGATTGATCCCACCTTGCGGGATGGTGTGGTCTTTCGCCTTTTTTCCGGCGTAAATCAGCTCCGCCCCCGGCTTCGCCCAGCTAAGAAATTCGGGATTGGAAAGGTAGTCGTAGACGACCACGTCGGCGGCCTCAATGCATTCGCGGCCCCGCAGAGTCATGAGCCCAGGGTCACCGGGGCCGGCACCGACCAGATAACAAATTCCGCCTGCTTTTGATTCTTCACTCATGTAGACTCTAACAAATGCATCAAGGTGTCAGCCAAGCCACCGGGGTCAGCGCTGGGGCCGGAAGCTTCTGCCTGCCTCGGCTCGGCTGAAACATCGGATTCGTCAAAAACCCGGACTTTCATCGCGAGGATGGCTTCCTCATTTTCAAACCAAGTGCTGACTCCGACCGGGGTCTGACAGCCAGCCTCGAGCCGGGCCAGGAACGCTCGTTCTGCGCAAGTTTGCTGAAAGGTGAGCCGGTCGTTTATCTGGTCGAGCGCTCCCCGGGCTCTTGCGTTCGACTTCAGTATTTCAATACCGACCGCCCCCTGTCCTGCGGCTGGCAAAAACCAATCGACCGGGAGTTCAACCGCAAAAACGCGTGTCCCCTCGAATTCGAAATAGGCTTTCTCCGGGCTGTAGATTCCAAGACGCTCCAGACCCGCCCGAGCTAAGAGAATACCGGTCCAGTTGGAGTTTTGAATCAGCTTTCGGATTCGTGTCGGAACGTTGCCGCGGATATCGACGACTTCGACACCGCGGAAAAGCCAACCGAGCTGACGCGCTCGCCGCACCGAGCTGGTCGCGACCGTTTTCTGAGTCAACAGGGTTAAGTCTCTCACCATACCCTCTTTAGTCTCCGACTTAACAGGGTTAGGTGTTTGACCTAACAGGGTTAAATCTTTCGCCAAACCCTCTTCAGTCGTCAAAAATACGTCTGCAATTGGGGCTCTTGGCAGGGTCGCGCAAATCTCGAAAGCCTCGCTCAATTCAGTCGGGACATCCTTGAGGCTGTGAACCGCGAAGTCGATTTCTCCAGACAACAGAGCTTCCTCGAGCTCTTTGGTGAAAACCCCTTTGTCGTGCACTCCGGGAAGGGCGGTGCTGAACTCACTGAGTTTGAGGTCGGGGCGTTTGTCACCGATTGTCTTGATCACTTTGATCTCGCAGTCGATCCCGGCATCAGAGAGCGCTGACTCAGTGAGGCGAGCCTGAGCGAGAGCCAGTTCGCTGCCCCTCGTCCCGAGGATAAGCGGCGCTTCGCTCATGAGTGAGTGGTGGCCGGGCTGTGCTGACGATCGCTCGATGGCAAATCGACCCGCGGCGGCGCATCGGTCAATCTGGGGCGTTCATCCCGCAGAGCCGGAATCCCTTTTTCAACGATGAATTGGTCAATCAGGGCACGGCAGTGCTCGAGCTGGCGCTCTCGCTGGGCGAGACCTTCGTCAGCGATTTCCTGAAGCTCGTCAATGTTGTAAAGGTAGGCATTCTCCACTTCCAAACCATCGGTGTCGATGTCTCGAGGGACAGCGATGTCGATCAGAAAGAGCGGCTGCCCTCGCCTCACCCGCATTGCTTCTTCGATATGCTGGCGGTGGATCACCGGGTGAGGGGCCGAGGTTGAGGAGACAATGATATCGACCTTCTTGAGGGAGTCTGCCCAGTCATCGAATCGGATCGCGCTCCCATTGAGCTCGGCCGCCAACTCTTTGGCTCGATCAAAGTTTCGGTTTGAAACGATGATGCTGCTGGCGCCCCGTGAGACGAGGCTCTGTGCCGTGATCCGACTCATTTCCCCGGCACCAATGATCATGACGCGACATCCGTCGAGTTTGCCGAAAATCTTCTTCTCGGCGAGGTCGACCGCTGCTGCCCCGATCGAAGTCGAGCCTTGCTGGATCGAGGTCGTCCGCCGGATCAGTTTCCCGACCGAGAAAGACTGCTGAAACAAGCGGTTGAGACGCCTTGCGGTGTTCCCATGCCTTTGAGCGAATTCATAGGCCCGTTTCACCTGCCCGAAGATTTCAGTCTCACCGAGAACCATCGAGTCGAGCCCACTCGCAACTTCGAAAAGGTGGAAGGCCGCGCTTTCATCTTCATGGTCATAGAATCGCACGGATGACTCGTCGATCTCGAACTGATCGTCCAGATACTGGCGCAGTCGGTTCACGGCGAGATCCGTCGGGAGGCTCGTCTCTCCATAAATCTCGACCCGATTGCAGGTCGACAGCACAACCGACTCGTTGATCTCGGGGAGTTCTCGCAGGTTATCGAGATGATCACCAAGCGAGTCCGCAGATATAGCGAGGCGCTCCCGGATTTCCACCGGGGCAGTCTTGTGATTCACTCCTAGACAAAAAACGGACACGTTATGAAAGATCGGGAATTTAAGGGCAAATTATAGAAAAGTGGGACTGGCGCAAATTCGTTGCGTCATAGAACCGCGAGGGTGATTACGGCAAACACGAACGCGCCGATCATTACGAGTGAACACCGCTTCGCGGCGAGTCGATGCAAAAAGTGAAGCGAGAGGATGACGGCGTAGGCCAGCCAGACCGCCCCGAGAACGAGAAGATGAATCGGAGTCGCGGTTGCCTGCATAAAAAAGGCCGAGATTATTCCGAGGGTGAGGAGAAGCAACCCGATCATGAGCAAGCGAATCATGGCATCGGAGAGGTAGCGGATCGGGGGTAGCTGGCGAAAGATCCCGCCCGTTTGGCGCCTTTTCAGCTTGCCGTCTTGCACGAGATACATGATCCCGGCAATGCAGCTGAGACCGAATGCTCCGTAGGCGAGCAGCGACATCGCGGCATGCATCTCCAACCAGGGATCAAGTGTTTCGGTCGGCCTCGGCCCAGGATCGTTGATCAGTAACAGGACCGTCGCGATGGATTGAAAAATCGCCACGAGGGGCATGCTGAAAACGCCGAGCAGTGAGAGTCGAAAAGCCCGCCCCAGAATCAGGTAGAGCATCACCGTGCTCCAGCCGACAAAGACAAGCACTTCGGGGCCGTTTGTAATCGGACAGCGGTGGTGCAACTCCCCCCGTTGCTGAAGAAAAAGGCACTGAAAAAGAAAGCCAGCCGCGGCGATCGCGAGGTTGAGGCCGCCACTCGCGCCCTGACCTGAAATCAGACTGCGCCACGCAATGACCGAGCCGATCCAGAAGATCACGGTGGAGATTGCGAGAAAGATGAGGTCCATCTGAGCTGAATGGGATACGGTAAAGCGGCCCCAAGGGTAAGCTTTGTCTAAGTCTTGAGCAAGGTGATCCGGCCTTTTGCAGCGCAGCCGAAATAAGCCCAAAAACGCCTATGAAACTGCCGTCGGTGACGAGTAAAGAGGTTACGTCGCAGGGAAAAAACCGATCATGATGGACGAGGTCAATTCAAGCCGGCTTGAACGACGCTGGAAGCCCGACATCATCGGATTGACCGAGTCGGCTCATGCCCAAGCCCGGAAGATCGATGCAAGTTTCTCACCAGTAGCGACTGAGGCGCAACTGGCCGACTGGGAGTCCAGCCACGCAATCCCGATTTTCCCCGAACTGCGTGACTATTTGCTCGTCTCCGACGGGCTCGAAGCCTCACGCGGCGAATGGTGGCCCGTTTTGCCGATTTCAAGCTGGGTCGTTCACCTCGATGCCTGCGAGAGTGACACCCCGGTCGTACTCTTCGGCGAAACGGATGTCCATCGCTTCGCTTTTTTCCGCAATCGTGGGGCCCAGATCCACCAAATCGACCCAGTCACCGGGGAAAATACTTTCTTTGCCCGCGGGCTATTTCGCTATCTTGAGAAGCTGTTTACAGGCCAATAGTTTAGCAAAACAGGTGTGAATATTGACTCTCACAAACGTCTAATTCGAGAGCCTGGCAGTGACTCGGTTCCCTTCGGAATTGGTCTAAAAGCTGCACCACAGAGGGGCGTCAAGCGACCTGAGCTTCCTCCTCCCTTCGAATGCCAACATCTCCTCCAATTTTGGGCGACACAGTGGACAATCTGCCCCGCCGCCGGAGCACGAAGTCACGGCTTCTCCGCTGGGGATTGATCGGGCTCGGGGTAACTTTTCTGGTTATTGTCGTTGGGTGCCTCTGGTTCAACGGGCCCGGCTTCCGCTGGCTGACCCCGAAAGTGGTCAATCATCTCGGGAATACGCATGGATTTTCCGCAAATCTCGAGGTCACGGGCAGACTGAGTCGTGGCATTGAGATCGAGAACCTCCAGCTCGAGCGCCTCCCCGGTCGGGCGGACTTTCCGGTCGACCGCCTTTCCATCGATCGATTCGTGTTCAACTACGACATCGTCGGCCTCGTCACCTCAGCGAGCGAGCTGGCCTGGCTCGACGAAGTCATTTTGCACGGGTCTGACATCACCGTGACATTCCCGGAGCCCGAGGAATCGCCTGAACCCAAAGCAGAGAGTGACACGCCAATTGGCCCTCCCCCGGGCGCTGACGGTTTCACCACTCTCTGGAATATCCTGAGTGCGAAAGTCGACCTCAAGGACATTGATGTGACGATTCATCAGGCGGAGAACACGACTCGGGTCGAAGGCTTCACCTTCTCGCTCAACCCTGCAGGCGACGGTGAAGTGCGACTCGACCTCCTCGCCCTCCCAGGCCAAGAGCCGATCACCGATATAAGTCTGCCATTGACCCATTCCCCACGTCGGCTCGCGCTCGGCTATCTCGCACCACTGGAATCGATCAGCCTGCAGCATCTGGCAGTCGCGGAGCCAGAACCCGGTCTTTTCACGATCGATGGTCAAATCGAGGCCGCTGGGGGCATGATCCAGCTCGGGCTTGATCAAAATCAGCAGATCTACCTGCGGCTGAACGAGGGCGATCAGCTCGACCTCGGATTGATACCAGTCATCGCAAATCTCGATCCCGCTATCACCGGTGCGATCACCCGGTGTGATCTGCAATTTGCGGGGCCGTTTGATTCGCCTGGACAGTGGCAGATCGCTGGTCAGGTCGAGGCAAAAGACCTGAGCTACGATGGCTATGATCTCGAGACCATCAGCCTCCAGATTCAGAACGAGCGAGCTCGACTTGAGCTCAGTCGGAACCAATTCCTGGCCGACATCAGCGCCGCTGTTCCTCTCGCCGAGGCAGAGACAGCTGAACAGCTGGCAAAGTTGCCCATCAGTCTCGCTGGCAAGATCGAAGTCGCGTCAATCGAGGGAATCCTGTCCGATTTCGCCATTGAAATACCTGCTACCGGAAGCCTCGCGCTCGATCTCTCTGGCATCAGACTGGTGGGCGGCACCGAGATTGCGGCTGGTGCTGCAAGTCTGATTGGCCAGTCACTGACCTACAACGGAATTCCGCTCGAAGCTCTCGCTGTCCAGGCAGCGGTGGCCGCTGACAGTCGACTCAACGTGACCGGTGAAGCGGCGCTTGACGGCCAGACTCGCCTCAACTTCTCCGGGAATCTCTCGCAGTCAGATTACCAGTATGAAGGAGAAGCTGGGGTCGTGGTCGACACGAAGAGTCGCTTTTCCGAAATGCTGAAGACCTTCGTCGACGAACTCGAATTGGGGGGACGCGCCGCGCTCACCTGGCAGGGCCGCGGCAGCCTCACCGAGGCCAATCACGAAGGCGGAGCGGCTGTGCTGCTGGAGGCGTTTCAGGTTGCAAATGCGACGCCAATCAACGGCAGCATCAAACTTCAATATCAGGATAGCGACGTCATTGTCCCGGCAATTGATCTTGTGGCGGCCGACACCCAGATCAAGGGGGCAGCTGCCTGGGTCGACAACACGATCACAATCGGAAACCTGACCCTCTCAGCCGACGAAGAAATCCGTGTCACTGTCAAAGGAACGGTGCCATTTGATCCGGCAATCCCCTTCCTCGAGCATCCTGATCCATTCAATCTCGATCTCACCGCGACCAAACTTCGCCCTCATGATCTCACCCGATTCTTCATGAGTGCCCCTCCCATTACCGGACAGCTCGATGGCCAGCTAAGCGCGACCGGTCGGTTTTCCGAGCTCGAATCACAGGGGAGTTTCCGCTTCGTTCCGCGCGTCGAAGGCATCAACGAAGAGACCAACGTAGCGTTTGATTACCAATTCAGCGGGGACGCCAATGTTCCTCAGACCTGGGAGACGCGCGCAGATGCGACCCTCTCCGGACTGATCTACCGGGACGTCGCAATCGATGACTTGATCGTCGACGTCGACACTTTCGGAGATGGGCCCGATTCGGCGCTCAGCGCCCGGATTGCTTTCACCCAGGGCGACAGCAGCCTCGACGCGGATGCGAGATTTGATCTCGGTCAGGCTGCCTCGCTCGAAGATCTGTCTTCGATACCGCTGCTCGCGAACGCCTATCTTCAAATAACCAGTCTCGAGAGCTTGCTCGCTGACTTTGCGCCCGAGGTTCTCGCTCGGGCTCCGCTCGGTGGCGGTCTCACTCTCAAAGCGGATGGAGTTGAGATGGACGCAGGCTCTTTCGTGGCAGGGGCGATCGATCTGAGTTCTGAAAATCTTCTCTTCCACGGGCAGGCATTCGACTCGATCTCGATTGAGGCGGACGTAGTCGCACCGGATCAAATTGAAGCGGTCGCTGCGATCACACTTGATGATCACGCCGGCATCAATCTGGAGGGTGGCTACCATCTCAAAGACCAGCTCTATCACGGATCGCTCACTACCGAGATCGCCCCCCAGTCGAGTTCACGACTCAGAGCAATCCTTGCGGAAGTGGCGGGTGGCAGCCTGCTAAAGCTACTACCAGCCAACAGCAGTCTGACCTGGTCAGGCCATGGCGAGGTGACGGCGAAAGATCACAAGGGTGATCTAGACCTCTCCGTCGGTCGCCTACTTCTCGCCGACGGAGCCGAGCCCATCGATCTCGCCCTGCGGGGGAGTTACACAGCCGATTCTGCCGATATACCGGAATTCAGACTTTCAAGTCGCCCCCTCGATCTCAGCGCTGCCATTGGATGGCAAGAGAATCGCCTCGTCGTTTCAGACCTCGTCGGCACGAGTGGAGGCAGACAATTTCTTAATGGCAGAGTCTCCGCTCCACTCGATCCCGCCGCACTCTCGGCCGAAACTTGGTTTGCTCAGAATGAGTCGATCTCAGTGGATCTGGATATCGATCAAGCTCCCGTGGGCACCCTTTCCCGGCTCGCGCTGGAGAAGGCCCCGGTGCTCGCCGACCTTGACCTCAGCCTGTCGATGAGTGGCTCCCCCGCAACCCCGACGCTTTCGGGGGACATCTCCGTCTCCGACCTCTTCGTCCCCCAGCCCGGAAAGCCGGATCTGCCAGCGGGTCGTCTCGACCTCAAACTGAACGCCTCTGACAATCGAGCCAGTGTCAGCGGATCTTACGATCATCCCGATATTGATCCACTCACCGTCACCGCCGCGATGCCTTTCCATCCGGGGAGCTGGGCGACGGGTCAGCGATCAGTCGCTGAAGAATCGATCGAGGCGGCAGCAAAAATGGATCGCAGCTCTCTCGCATTCCTCCGCACCCAGATTCCGGGAATCGAGGCGATCGAAGGAATCGTTGCTCTCGATGCGAGGGTATCAGGGACGATTGCAGCTCCCCAAATCTCAGGAGACGGAGTTATCGATCTCGACCGTTTGCGGTTCGAAGACCGGAATCTTCCTGACATTTCACAACTCGATACGGTGGTGCGGTTTGCCGACAACCAGGTCAGGTTGGATCGACTCTACGCAATCGCTGCTGGCGGAGTCCTTGAGGCCAGCGGACAAATCGACCTCGACGGTGAAGAGCCCCGGCTTGATTTCACAATCACAGGCAGAGAGGTGCTCTTCACTCGGACGCCCGATTACAATGTGCGCAGCAATGTCGATCTCCGGGTTGCGGGCCCTTTTTCAGCGGCTGCCATCACCGGGGAGCTCGGCATCACCAATAGCCGCTTTTTTAAGAACATCGACCTGCTCCCAATCGGACTTCCCGCGCGAGAAACTTCCGCGATTCCCACGGTCGAACGCACCCGCGGTGCGGGTGTCGCCTACACCGATTTGGATCTCGGGGTCAAAATCGAGCCGTTCGCGAACTGGACCACCGATATCAGGATTCGCACGGTCGATCCATTTTTGATCCGGGGGAATCTGGCGCGATCCGCCCTTTCGGCCGACCTTCGCGTGACCGGTCCCCTTTCCCGCCCGCAACCAAGCGGGTTTCTCAAGATCGACGAGGGCGAACTGAGCCTGCCCTTCAGCAGTGTCGATGTCGAAATCGGGCGGGTCGAATTTGACGAAAGGACGGGATTCAACGGCGACATCGAGTTCAAAGCTCGTGCCAAAGCCGATAAGTATCGGATCAACATCTTCGTTTACGACAGCATCCTCTCCCCCAAGTATGTCCTCACCAGCGTCCCCAGTCTCCCCAGTGAAGACATCATCACCCTGCTCGCAACCGGCACGGTGCGGAGCGATCTCACCGGAGACGGGGTCACGACTCTGGCTGCGTCGAAGGCGGCAACTCTCTTTATCAAAAATCTCCGAAAGGCAAGTGCCGCAGCCGACGCCGAACCGACCCTTCTTGACGAGCTGCAGGAACGCACCGAGCTTGAACTGGGCCGCACCAATCCCAAGACCGGGACCCAGACTTTCGGCGGGAAGATCCGCCTCTGGAAACAACTCTTTTTCGTCGGCGACGTCGTCCACGTAGGTTCCTGGCTGATCGTAAGTTCGGGTTCCCAGTAGGTAAAAGCCCTCGGCGCAG
>JBCCBR010000075.1:0-10563 GCA_039033935.1 Verrucomicrobiota bacterium | reverse complement strand
TGCCCGACATTGTGCTCGGCTGGATACTTGGCCCCCTTTTCGTCTAGGCGTTTCAGGAGGATGCGCTTCATCGCCTCCAGGTCGGTGCCCTTTTTGAAAATGTAATCCTGGTGAAAGACATGGCAGAGGAAATGTCCGTAATAGAGCGCGAGGTCAAGATGATCTGTCACTTCTGGTGGGAGACTCTCGAGCCAATCCTCGTCAGCCCCTAGCAAAGCAATATCGAGCGCGAGCACCTCTTCAGTTGTTCGCTGATTTAGATTCTGATAACGTATCGCCGCTCCAGCCGCGGCAAAGCGATGCAGCAGAGCCGAATCCTGCTCTTTCTCGTCGCATTCGAAAAAATCGACGCCGTCGATCTGAGACCATTTCGACTCGAGGTATTCCCGAGTCTCCTCAATCGCTTCGTCGGCGGTGCTGAAAAGCAGGTAGTGCTCAAAGCGATCCCGATACTCTAGTAACCGCGACGGGAGGTGCTGTGGAAATAGTCTACTCAGATAATAGAGGAAAAGATCTGGAAGGAACTTCGGAAGTATCGGAATTTTGTTCAGCAAATACTCCACATTTGATTTTAACGCATAGGCACGAGGCAGCCGCGATGTCCCCAGGTAACGAATCGAAAGAAAGACATCTTTGCCGTATCGCTCAGCAGTATCAAAAATGCCGCGGTTCATGTATTCGCACATCTCCGGCAGTGCTTTGAATGTCGTCAGCACGTCGCGTCGGAGACTGGTGAATAAGCCCGGATCGTTTGAACCCAGAAAGAAGACGCGCTTCCGCGAAGGAGCTGGATAAGTATCCACCCTCACGGCAAATGCTGCCACCTTGCCGGCACTACCGCTGACCTCGAAGAGTCGATCTGGATCAGCATTGTAGCGGTTTGGCACCGTTGCGCTGAGGTTTCGGATCCGCTCGGCATACCCACGATCCGAGGCAGCCGCATCGAATGCCTCTAGATCCTCCTCAGGGATCTCGCCATTCTCAAGAGTCGAAAAAATCTCCTCGGGAGTAGTTCCCAGATTTCTAATTCCGAGATGATTAACCAGCTCCAACTCTCCCGCTTCGTTGACTCTTGCATAGAGCGCCAGTTCCGTGAAAGACGAGCCGCGCTTTGAGAGCGCTCCCCCGGCATTGTTGGCGATTCCTCCAACAATGGTTGCCCCGATTGTAGTTGAGCCGATCACCGAATGTGGCGCGCGTTTGATTGGCCGCAGTATCTGTTCAAGTTCGTGCAAGGTCGATCCGGGGAGAGCAACTATCTGCTCCCCGCCGTTCAGTAATATGATCCGCTTGATCCGGGTGATGTTAACCACAACCACCTCTCGCCCGTAATCACTGCCGCTCGGGCACGATCCTTCAGTCAACCCGGTCTTGGTTGCCTGCAAGACAATCGCGGCGCCGGCATCGACGCAGGCTTGCAAGACTTGCCACTGTTGCATCAGGGTTTCGGGAAAAACCACGGCAGCGGCTTCGCCTTTCCCGGACCGAAAGCCTGATCGATAGTAGGCTGTGCGACTCCTCCTGGTGAGAACGTTTCGGGAACCGATGATCGTCTGGAGTTGGTCAACTAAGGAGGAGGATTGCATTGGGTTAAAAGATGGTGAGCTTGAGGAGGCAGAAAGTGAATTCTAAAGGCGTTTTGCTACTAAATTTGAATCCAATGCCGATTCGGAGTTTCCCAAAATTGGCGTGACTCCCACAGTTCGATAGCTGTCGACAATCATGGACTCGGCATGCTCGACTCGATCGAGTACGGTCACCTCTTTAATTTTGTCTAGCCGCCCCCTCAGCCTGCGCCATTCTTGATAACTAAAAGCCTCGAGCGAGCTGAAAGTGCCTCTCCCTCGCCGCGCAGGTCTGCGTATCGTCGAACCCGAGTTGATCGGAGAAATCTCGATTTTATTCGCATAACGTCGCGCCAGAGAAAGCGTGTCAAAGACCAAAACGAGACGCTCTCGGTCCCGGTTAAACCTGGCGCGAAGCAGACTCTCGAGGCCAGATTGATCGGCCCAGAAAAACACACGCCGATTGAGCTGACTGAGCCAATCAGAAGGCGTCAGCTCGTCATCGAGACACTTCAGAAGCGCCGCTTCACTCAGCGGCGAATTATCGTTGATTTCAGCCTCGCCGTGCTCAGGGTGCGAAACGGTGATAGCTCGTGGCCTGATCCGTTCAAGCACTGCACGACGCCGCTCGCCGCTTAACTGAAATTTGCTTGCCAGCTCTCGAGCCGACAGCAGGCCATGCCTCTTGATTCCTGCTAACGCAGTCGGCGCAGCAACGTGGTAAAGACGTGGATGAATCTCGGCCAGCTCCTCAGGGGTCATCACAACAGAGTCGAGCTATCTCCGATTGACCTTCATCGTTGGCATTACCTCGAGAATCGCTGCTTCCCAGGACTTGAACAATTCTTCATCTCTCGTCCACAGGACAAGGCGCTCCAGAGCGGGAGATCCTGCGAGGGTTTGCAGAGAATCGATCGGGGGCGGCGAAGCAATCGGAAAAGACAATTCTCTCAAGTTAGTCATTCCAAAAAAGGCATTCAAAGCACCAGGCGGCAGCGGTGCGGGTTGATCCCTCGGCCGCAAATCAAGCTTTCGGAGAATCCGGCTCCTCGCAATCTGCTGACAGGCAGTCAAATCGAGATCGGAGGCCTCAACGGTCAATTCTTTCAGAAAAGGTTTTCCCGGTATTGCCAGAGCGACCTCGGGACCGACTGAGGTCTCCCTCAGACGCAAAACCTCAAGGCGAGGCAGAGAGGCCACCAGATCAGCGACGAAGGGATCCGTGAGGTTTGGACATCGAATCAACTCAAGCGTCTCGAGCCGCGAGTGCTCCTTGAGAGGCTCCAACGCATCATCAGACATTCCCATCATCGCCAGTGAAAGGAAATTCAGCCACGGCAAATGATCCTGTATTGCTGCGCTCCCTTCCCTGGACCACCCCTGATCAACGGATTCGCTGCCAAGACCGGAGATAACCAGCGAGGACAACCGAGGATGCTCGCTAAAAGCATTGAGAAAACTACCCGAAAGCGCAGCATCGTAGATCGAGAGGGATTCAATGCTCTTCGATCCGGCAAACCGACTCAGCTGTTCGTCACTGATGCTGCCAAAAACTCGACCGAGATCGAGTCGGCTCAGCGAGGAGAGTTCTGCCACTTGATTCAGCTGCCGGGGTGTCAGGTGCTCTCCTGGCATACTGAGTTGGGACAGCTTTCTTTGGGCACCGAGCTTCGACCAATCAGCCTCACTTCCCCAACTACCCTGTATCGAGATCGAGTAGAGGGCCCTCATTCCAGCGATGGCATCGATCGAGCCCTGATCCCATTGCTCGAGCTTGATGTCTTGAATCCGGTAAAGTGTCGGTATTCTCGAAACTGCAGCAGCGATCTCCGGGGTCGTCTCGACTCCCCGTAGCGACAGCGTCTGCTCCCGATTGAGCGGTCGAAAGTTACCACCTGCAGATTCGATCAACTCGATATCACTGGCATACTGCTCTGCCAGATTGATGCCACCGCTCCCTGTTTCCTTAACTTCGCGGACGACGCGAAATCCGATGTAGGCAGCTGCGTCTCCAGCGTCGAAATAACCCCGAGCACTGCTGCGCGCCGCAAGGGGTCCTGTGTAAAAGCTCCCGCCACGAATGACCCGCATCTCGCTTGTCTCAGTATTTTTCTCGGAATGATTGGCAGGATCAATCGCGACTGGGTTGGGGCCTTGCTTGGGTTCCCACTTCTCGTAGGCCCGCTCGTGGAAATAATCCTGACACCATTCGAAAACATTGCCATTGAGATCATGAATCCCCCACGGATTCGGCGGAAATGAACCGACCGGTGCGGTGAAGATATGTCCGTCCCCCGATTCCGTCTCAACATTCACCAGCCACTTTCGCATCGCTGTTCCAGGTCGGTGACGCTCCATCTCGACATTGGCAATATTGGCTAGCTCATTGATGCGCCCGCGAATCGCATTCCCCCAATGGAAGTGCTGAAACGCGAGACCAGCCTTGGCGACGTATTCCCACTCAGCCTCGGTCGGAAGTCGGTGCTCTCGGCCAGTGCGCTCGCTCATCCACTGACAGTAAGCGACCGCATCATTCCAAGTAATCCCGACTACGGGATGATCTCCACCTTGTTCAAAACCGGGCTGTTCCCAGGTAAACTTCGGATCTACAACAAAGTCGAAGACCGGATCCCGAGGCCAATCGTCCTGCTCACCTTCCCCATACTGACTCGGACTCCACCCTCGCATGCCCCGCCCACTTGCCACTGATTCGGGCGTGTAGTCAGTCGACCGAATGAACCCTCGCCACTCCTTTACCGAGACTTCGGTCGTTGAGATTTCGAATGGCCTTGTCAAAATGACCGGGTGCCATGGCTTCTCTGACGCCCCGTAGTATTGAGCGTGGATCGCTTTGGGAAAATCACGCTCCAACCGGTCGGTCATATTTCCCCTCACAAAGTGACCAGCCTCGATTCTGACGAATTCTCCAGAAAGCGCGCTGGCTGGCAGCAGGATCAAGAGAGCACTCCAGAAACCAGCCAAGAACCCAAAATAGGGCTCTGAAGCGGGGTCATGTTGCAACAAGTCCATTTACAAAAAGAGAGGCCGATTTCTGAGTCGTCGACTCGTCCTAAAGGTTGGCCTGCCGAGTCGAGTGAGCAAGCTGTCGCTTCAACGCGAATCTGCTAAAACCGCCTCGGCTGCCCAATAGCCTCCCATCCCATGAACCCCTCCTCCCGGCGGAGTCGAAGCTGAGCAAAGAAACAGCTTTGGGTTCGGCGTCGTGTGAGGCCGGAGACGGACCACTGGTCTCGTCAATAACTGTCTCCAGTCAGCTACCCCACCGACAATGTCACCTCCCACATAGTTGGGGTTGTAGCTCTCAAAATCCTCGCAATTCATGGTGTGTCTCGCTTCGACACAATC
This sequence comes from Verrucomicrobiota bacterium, assembly GCA_039033935.1. Lineage (GTDB taxonomy): Bacteria > Verrucomicrobiota > Verrucomicrobiia > Verrucomicrobiales > DEV007 > Arctic95D-9. The sequence continues at coordinate 5,632 of JBCCBR010000075.1, read as the reverse complement.
CCGAAAGCCCGGAGCAAAACGCTCGATCTGCGCCTCGATCGGGTCGGTCATATCCACTGTCGAGCCAGCAGGGACGTGACAGTAAGCCCAGAAAGTGGCTTTACCCTCGGGAGCGCGGCTGGGGTCTGCCTCGCTTTGCTGAGCACAGAGCACGAAAGGGCGCTCTGGGTGCCGAGAATGCCACATAGCTGATTCAGACTCGACAATCTCTTCAAGACTGGCACCGAGGTGGACGGTCCCAGCTTCAGCGCAGAGCTGGCTCGTCCACGGGATCGGCTCGCTCAAAGCGTAGTCGATCTTAAAGACTCCCGGTCCATGTCGGAATCGGTTGAGCCGTTTCCGATATCGAAGTGGTAAGTGTTCGCCCGCAATGGACGCCATCGCTGCAGGACGCGTGTCGAAGACGATGGCATCGGCTGGTTCCAATTCATCGATTGAATCGACTCGCTCGTTCAGGCGCACCGTCCCGCCGAGAGACTCGAGCCGACGCTTTAGGGCCCGGGCGATCGCCTGCGACCCGCCCTTCGCGACTGGCCAACCATGAGAGTGACCCAGCATCATGAGCATCAGCGCTATTGCCTGAGTGGTGAGAAAACGATCAAGTGGCAGCACCGAATGAGCCGCGTTGCCTGCCAACAAAGCCCGCGCTTTCTCATCATCGAAAAGACGACGAGCTGCCGACTCAGCTGAGGTCAGAACACGAATCCCAAACTGGAAATCTCTTAGCGGGTGCTTCGGGAATTTCGGAGGCGCCATCAGGTCGGTCAGCAAATCGCTCGCATTTTCCGCTAAGGGCGTAAAAAGCCGACGGTAAGCCGCCTCGGAACTACTTGAAAACTGACTCGCCGTTTCATCAATCGAGCGATGCAGCGCTACCGCAGTACCATCGAGAAACGGGTGCGCCTGAGGGACTTTCGGATGCAGCCACTCGAGCCCAAACTGATCGAGACCGAGTGTGGAAAAGTAAGGCGACGCCAAGCCGGTCGGATGAATCGCTGCGCAGATGTCATGGATGAATCCCGGTTGAGTCAATTCAGCGCTGCGAGTTCCACCGCCTACGTCGGAACTCGCTTCGAACACAGTCACCTCCCATCCCGCGTCCGCGAGGCGGTTCGCAGCCGAGAGACCATTGGGTCCAGATCCGATGATGTGTGCATTTGGCATAGCCTGATATCAATACGAAGGTAGCATCGCGGAGAAGGATGGGAGTGCAAAGAAGCCCTGCCACTTTGTGGTGTCGGCTGGCAGCGACGTCCGTGCTCCAGCCTTCGGTTTACAGAGCAATTCGTTAGGTGAATTCGGCCAATTTGAAAACCTATCCCAGCATCATTCTCGCCTTGCTGCTCGCTTCCCTCACTGCCTGCAGCAAATCCCCCCGCTACGATGGAAGCGGCCCAACACCTCCCAAAAAAGTCGTCGAGAGCTGGATGGAGGAGCTGGAGACGCCCGGTCTTCAGTTTGCAGTTTTAAGAGTCGGAAAGGAACCAATCATCGAAGCGCACGGTTATGTCGATATCGACCGCACCGCAGGGCTCACTCGATCTCACTGCTTCCGTATCGGCAGTGCCAGCAAACTGTTCGTCGGCCACCTCGCGCTGGTCATGGCCGAGACGGCTGAACTGAATTTAGCTGATGCCATCGACACCAGTTGGCGCACGATGCCAGACGCCAAGCCCATTGTGATCGAACATCTCGGGAGACACACCAGTGGCTTACCCGACCCAATTCGAAATCTGGATTTCCGCAAAGCCATCCTCGCCGATCCGGGAAAGCATTGGCTCGCACCCGACATCATTTCGTTTATCAGTGAGCAGGAGACTCATTTCGATCCTGGTGATCGTTTCCGATACTCCAACACAAACACGGTCCTTCTCGGGGAAGCGATCGCCACAGCTTTGGACCTCCCTCTTGAGACAGCGCTGAAGAACCGACTTTTTGATCCTTGGCAGCTCGAGGCCACCTCGTTCGATAGAGGTGGCCCGCCTGCAAAAGACCTCGCGAAAGGGTACCGGCACGCCAAGGCAGATGACCCAATCGGCTACGGCCGGATTTTCACCGAAGTGACTCAATTCAACAGCAGCTTTTTCGGTTGTGCCGGGAACCTCATTTCCAATGCTGACGATCTGGCCAAGGCTCTTCCCTACCTGCTCGATGTCTCGGAAAACCGCTCCCCTCTCATCGCCGCTGACTTCGTAAGCCCCGGGAAGGAAAAGAACTACGGATTCTGCCTCCAGTCCTGGGATGGCTTCGTGGGACATCGAGGCGACGTGCCCGGCTATCAGGCGGTCATGGCAGTCGACCTAAAAAGCGGCAACGGCTACATCGTCCTCTGTAATCTTTCGAACACGTCCTCGGGCAAGATGCCAGCTGACGAAATCCTGGTGAAGCTGAGAGCGTGGGTCGATTCTGCGGACAGAGCAGAGTAGCCGTGCGCGTCGATACCTTCCAATCGAAGCACCCTCCCCTGCAAATCAGAGGAAACACGAAAACTGATCAGCTACCTAATTCGCACAGAGTTCAGAACACTGACCATTCGCGAATTCCACAGGCTACCCCAGAAAACTCAGATCACTTCTCTAGAATCCAGACATTCTGAAATGCGACCGGATTTCCGTGCCCTTGGAAAAGGATCGTACCTTTTGGTTTTTCGGGCTTCTTCGCACCCGCTCCAGTGCCTTTTTCGAGTTCAAAGTCATCGTGAATCACGACTCCATTGTGCCGAATCGTGACCCTCGCGTTTTCAATTTTCTCGCCTGACTCATCAAATCTCGGCGCCGTGAAATCAATGTCGTAGGTCTGCCACTGGAGAGGCGGGAAACTCATCGGCACGTCAGGTGTCTTCACTTTGTAAAAACTCCCACACCACTGAGTGTTTGCTGACTTCATTGCGACCGCATTGGCTTCGACATCGAAGGACAGACCAAAGCTATCAAGCACCTGGCACTCATAGTTGCCGAAGATATAAATGCCGCTGTTTCCGCGATCCTGACTGCTAAGATCCCGCTGCGGTTTGTAGGGGAGCCGAAACTCGATGTGTGCCTTAAAGTCGCCGACCGGAGTCAACGTTTTCGCACCAGCCCAGAACACGCCTTTTTCGATATCTGCTTCGAGGTGCTCAGTCTTCTCTCCGGCAAAAACGACCAGGGCACCCTCGGGTGCTGCCAGCCCCAGAGTCGGGCTCTTCCGCTCGACGCGCTTGGCTTCTCCGAGCAAGGCGCTCAACTCCGACGACTCGATTTTCGTCGCATCTGGCCCTTCTCCATTCCATCCGTCGCCCGGAAGGCCTCCGCTGTAGTTGAGGACGTGAAAAGTGCCATCCCCCAAAGCCGCTACCTGAAACGCTTTCCCGGTTGCGTCATCGACATACTCCCCTTGCTTGCTGAAATCGGGATCGGCGCTGAGCGCCTTTTTCGGGTCCGTCCAGGTCGGGACCGCAACGTCTTTACCCAGGGCGACAGCGACCCCAACCACGAATAAAGCCGGGATCCAGATACGATAACGAGATTTTGCCATGACAGAGCAACCTAACGAGCCACGCCGTTTCGGCAAAGACGGAAACGTGGAAAAAGGAATCGCTTCGGGGAAGCCAGTCGCCATACTCTCCCGTGATGGAGTCAAGCCCGCAGCGACTTTTCTGGCGAGTCATCCTCGGAGTCGCTTTTGGCTCACTGGCCTTCTGGCTCTTTAAAAAAGGCTGGGACGAGGAAAAAACCGGACTCCTCGCTCTCGCCCTGCTCCCCGCATTTATTTCGGGAGGATTTTTCGTGAAGCCAATCGGAATTATCCTGACGGCACCCCTGTTTGCATTCGTCGATTCTGTCGTTTTTCCAAAAACGAGATCGAACAAACCGACCCTGAATCTCAAGCTTCCACGCCACTACTGCCGACAAAGCCGTTACCTCGAAGCACTCGAGGAATACGAAATCATCCTGAAGCATTATCCTGATGAGATCGAAGCCTACGCTGGAGCCATCTGGATTCACCGCGAAGTCCTCAACGATGAAAATGCCGCAGCGGCCCTCGCTCAGAGGGCAAGAAAACGCCACCTCATCCTCGAGCCCTTTGTCCTCGAAGCCTGAGCAGTCCCATCACCAACCTGTGTCCTGCCCAGGACACGAGATGTTTCAAGTTGGTGCAAATCCTTCGACACGACACCTACTACCCGCCTCGCGAAAGGCCATTATTCGCACACTCGCCAGCTCACTGGCCAAACATTCTGTGTCCCGGCCGGGACACGAGATTTTGAGGTCTATTTCCTGGCGGGAGCGCTGAGATCGGTGGTGAATTCGGGCACATATGGGTCGAATTTGCTCTCGACCAATTGACTCCGCGAAGAGCGAATACAACACTATTTAGCCGGTGAACCATGAAACATGGCACATGGCTTCGGGAGCTACGCAAGGATCTCGTTGACGACGTCGCCATAAACGTCTGTTAGACGAAAGTCTCTACCTGCATAACGATAGGTCAGTTCCTCGTGATTGACTCCTAACAGATGCAGAATTGTGGCATGGAGATCGTGCATGTGGACTTTGTCTTTGACCGCGTAGTAGCCAAACTCGTCCGTCGCGCCATGAGCGTAGCCGCCTTTCGTTCCCCCACCGGCAAGCCACATCGTAAAACCCTGTGGATTGTGATCGCGACCATCTTTACCCTGGGCGATTGGGGTGCGGCCGAATTCACCGCCCCAGACCACCAAGGTATCGTCGAGTAGGCCCCGCTGCTTTAAATCGGTGAGAAGCCCGGCGATGGGACGATCAACCGCCAGCGCATTTTTAGCGTGGTTTTTTCTCAACCCGCCATGCTGGTCCCACACATTCGGTGTCGAGACCTGGATGTAGCGGACCCCTGCCTCGGCGAAGCGACGTGCCAGAAGGCACTGCCGCCCGTAGGTGTCGGTTGCTTCCTCTCCAATTCCGTAAAGCCTCCGGGTCGCTTCGCTTTCGCCGTCAATATCGATCACGCCGGGAGCTTCGCCCTGCATCCGAAAGGCCATCTCCATCGATCGGATCATGCCTTCGACGGGAGCATGCTGAGTCCGCTCGAGGTGTTGCTGGTTGAGTCGATTGAGCAGCTCCAGTTTCCGGGTTTGCACGCTTGCATCGGTCGACGAATCGAGAAAGCGGAATGAGGCCCCGGCATCAAGCTTGCCATTGCGTCCCACGGTCGTCCCCTGGTGTTCGGTCGGCAGGAAGGCCGCTCCGTAGTTGCGCGGTCCCCCATGCGTTGCCGACGGGCTGATGCTGATAAAGCCGGGCAGGTCGGCATTGTCGGACCCGAGTCCGTAGCTGACCCAAGCCCCTACGGACGGCCTCACGAAAGTATCGGTTCCGGTATGCAGCATGCAGACTGCCTGACCATGAGACTGGCCTTTGCTCTGCATCGAGCGGATCACGCAGAGGTCATCGGATCGCTTTGCCAGTTCCGGGAAAAGATCGCTGACCCAGAGCCCGGATTCCCCGTGCTGCCGCGTTTCCCAGGGCGATGCCATGAGTCGCGCCGAGCTGGTCGCACTGGGATCAAGATTTTTCGCCGGGGAAAACGGCAGTCGTTCACCATCCCGACGGGTCAATTCTGGTTTGGGATCAAAGGTATCGACCTGGGATGGCCCGCCGTGCATGAACAGAAAAAT
>JBCCBR010000074.1:0-10579 GCA_039033935.1 Verrucomicrobiota bacterium | reverse complement strand
GTATTTGTCTCTCACAGCGAAGCGATTACGCCATTTCTCAGTTCCCTGATCGCGTCATAGCGCCTCAAGCTGGATCAGTCCCCGCTTCACTGCGACGGTCACCGCATGAGTCCGGTCGTGGACTTCGAGTTTGGAGAGGATCGATTTCACGTGATTTTTGACGGTGTTTTCCGAAATCGAAAGCTCACTCGCAATTTCTTTATTGGCTCTGCCTCGCGCAATGTGGCGGAGCGTCTCAAGCTCGCGCTCGCTGAGGTGGTTGCTGAACTCGCTCTTAGCGAGCAAGAGCGAGATTTCAGCCGGCATCACTTTCTCGCCCTGGGCAGCCTTGCGCACCGCATCGAGCAGCTCTTCGCTGCTTTTATCTTTGGAGAGGTAGCCGATCGCCCCGACTTCAAAGGCACGCCGAATTTCGTCTTCGTGCATGAAGCTGGAGAGCATCAGGATGCGAGCGCCTGGTAGCTCTGCCGCCACGTCGATTCCGCTCATGTCCCGCAACCTCAGGTCCAGGATAATAAGGTCAGCCTTATTCTCAGCCAACCAGGCGATCGCCTCGCCGCCACTGCTGGCCTCGGCTACGACTTCGAGATCGGGTTCGTCGTCCAGTAGACTGGCGAGACCTTTGCGGACGATGAGATGATCATCGACGAGGAGGATGCGGGTGGTTTTTGATGAAGCAGTCATAAGCAGTTCGGAAGAGAAAGTGTCACAGTGGTGCCGTCGCCCACTGTCGATTGGATTGAAAAATCGATGTCGGCGGCTTGAGCGCGTTCGCGCATTCCCTGGATTCCAAAGTGTTTGTCAGCAGGCACCGCCGCAGGATCAAAACCACGGCCATTGTCTGCCAGTATAAGAGTCAGGCCTGGGTCGTCCTTCAGATTGAGCGAAATTTCGGAAGCACCACTATGCCGCAAGCAGTTCGTCACCGCTTCGAGCACGATCCGGTGGCAGGCGTAGGCCAATTCATTCGTTAACCCTCCGAATCGATGATCGAGATCCTCTGCCTTCGGTCCTGAAAAATCGACTCCGGTAGCCTGACAAAGCTCCGCTGCAGCTGCCAGGGTCTGTTTCGGAAATAGCGCCGCGTCTTCCTCGTTGTGTAACCGCAAGCCCCGGACTGAATCGCGTGCCTCAGCGAGACTGTGCTCAACCATTTGTCGCGCCGCGACCAGCTTCTCGTGAGCGCGATCAAGGTCGCTCTCGAGGGCCCGCTCGACCGAAGCCAGCTGATATCCGACTCCGGAGAATCCCTGGGAGAGAGTATCGTGAAGCTCCCGCGCGATTCGGTTCCTTTCCTCGAGCGCGGCTCGTTTGCCAGTCTGCTCCTGAATAACCAGAGTCTGCCTTGAGACAACGCGCCGCAAGCTCAGGGACCAGATCAATACTAACAGAGCCAGAAGACCGAGGATCCCGATCGCGGTCCAATATCGCCGAGGCGTCCACTTTGACGGAGTCGAAAGGATCACAAGATCGTTGAGGGAGGTGACTCCGAGCTGAACCGAGTTGACCGCGTTTGTATCAACGGCGTCTACGAGCTTTACCCCACCAAGTTCGATCTGGCTGCCCGCTGGGGGAAGTCCCTCTTCATCTTTCGGATTAAGAAACCGCAGCGGAATCGACGCATTCCCCGCCGTTTTCAGGATCGGAAGCGCGCCCGTATCGAGCAGAACCCCCTGAACGAGAATTCGCTGATAGCCAAAGTCAGTCGAAAAGGGATCCGGATCGCGAACGAACGCTGGAACGCCGGAAACAGCTGCTTCCTCGACCCGTTCGAGGCTCTGGCCATACTGCAACCCGACGAAGAACCCATCGGCAGCGGGAAGCCCCTTCAGCGAAATGTGAGAACCAATCGCGATGTTCTGATCATCGAGCCACGATATCCGAGCCCCGTGCCCACCCGACTGGATCACACACTGGCGCGGGCCATCGACCCAAGTCACTACACCCGAGGTCAATACCAGGGAGGGGCGCTCCTGTCGCGTATCCCAGCGACCAAGCTCGTCGAGCGGAAGCATTTCGCCAACCGGCGGCTCCTCGATCACGCGAATGAAATCGTTACTCGAGCAAATGATCTCGGCCCCAATGCGTTGACGCAGGTTATTGAAGACAGGAGCTCCTGAGCCGCGCAGCGTGACCCACTTCCCGACTTGGTTTCTCGCCCGCAACAGATCGAAGGACGTCCCATAGCGGCGAAAGCGAATCCCAATACTGAGATCCCCGTTGACCAGCAGGCCAGACCCATGGCCCTCCGACTGGTCAACTGGAGACACCTGAACGAGGAGCCCCTCAGCTTCGACCCATCGATTGTCACCAAGCCCGGAGCTCATGAAATTCGGTCGAAACGGAAGCGGACGCGGCATGCGCCGTTTCCCAATTTTCTCAATCGAATCAATCACGATGTAGGGGCCATACAGGCCTGCTGTAACCCTTCCAAAAACTCGAAGATGGTCCCCCAGTCCGGGCCTCTCGCGATCCCACTCGAAGAAAATCCCACCCGATTGATCTTGTGCATCAAAACCTGCAATCAAGTGGGAGGTCACCGTCACCTCCAGCTTGACTCGCGGCGAGAGCTTCGCGTCGGCATAGCTGAGCTTTCGAATCGAACCGATGTTGGTCAGCGCCGACTCGTCAGCACGACCTGCCGCAACTGCACAGCAGCAGCTCAGAAATGCAAGCCAGCCCACAACAGAGTTCATCGGCGGCGAAAGTATCATATCTCAAGGTGTCAGGCCGAGCATCGCCTTGGCTAATTCGAGCCACTACTTGGCGGCTCCAAAACGGAAGGGACAGTTTCGAATCGGCCACCTACGATGACCAACATGAATCGCCCTTTTCTCCTCGTCGGTTTCGCCCTGCTTTTTTTAGTTGGCTCTCTCAAGGCAGACAAATTTCACATCATGGAAGGTGGAGTTGATGACCCGAGCCGCGACGGGAAGACGTGGGAGACGTCCTGGGCCACGCTCGCCTTCGCTTGCGAACAAACTCCGGACGATGGCGAGCCTCACACCATTCTAATTCGGGCTGGCACCTATGTCGCAGAGCGAACCGCCTATCCAAAATCTAACACGACCATCCTCGGAGAAGGTCGCGGTGGCGAACGGATGTCTCGGATCGTCGCCTCGAGCGAGTGGGAGCTGGTCGATGAATTCAAGCCCGACTCACCTCTCGAAGATGAGCATCTCATTGCTTTTAAGAAAAAAGAAAACATCACCATCAAAAACCTGGCGCTCGCCTCCGAGCCCGAGCATCGCATCACTGGCGCCATCTCTGCAACAGCTTCGAAGGGTCTCGTCTTTGTGGGGCTCGGACTAAGAGACTTCCGCTGGTCGGGCATTTTCTTGAATGTTTGTCAGGACGTAGATCTTGGTGATTGTCGCTTCGACGATTGCAGCACCGATAAGATGCGGCATTGGGGAGGAAATATCCGGACGCGCTATCTGAAGAACTCACGGATCCACCACAACCGAATCCGCCAGGTAACCGGGGGCGGTTACGGATACAAAGCCGGCGGGCACACCGATGTCCGGATCGACCACAACATTTTCGACATCAAACACGGCTTTGCGATCGAGTCCGCCCACGAAAATGAATACGGGGTCGAGATCGACCACAACTATCTGAGCCATTGCATCTCGATTCCGAAAGGGGGTCAAGCCGCTGACCCTACCGAAAAGGGATACGCCTACTCATTCTGGATCCATCACAATTACTCAACCCACAGCTACACCATTGAGGGCCCGCGCAATCATCTCATCTTCGAGCACAACCATGTCTACATTTCGCACAACAACGGACGCTGCTACACCCACCACGGTGGGCTCAACGACGGTCCAGTGACGATCCGTCACAATGTCTTCGAAAATGTCGACCGAGCGCTCGTCTGGATGAACCAGGGACGGGCCAACAACATCTTTGTCTACAACAATACCGTTCTCTTGGCCGATGCAGCGGAGCGGTCCGGGCCGATCCTCGGTGCTGGCAATCCGGAGCGCTTCAAGAATTGGCAGTTCAAAAACAACCTGGTCATCGCGCCCTACGGTAGACCGCGTCGAGTCCATCCGAATCGGGACGACTTGACCGCACTGATAGAGATCGAGAACAACCTGTTCATAAACTGCTTGGACGTGCCAGATGGGAACTTCACCGATACCGATCCAGGTCTGGCCCAGGAGGATGCGAAGCCGAGCCCATTCTACCTGCCAGTAGATGCCAGCAGCTTCGTCGTCGACAAAGGGGTTGATGTCGGGCTGCCATTCGAAGGTGAGGCCCCTGATATTGGAGCCTTTGAATTCGGAGCTGAACCGTGGCACCTCGGCGAGACCAGGAGACCCTGAACATCCGTCTAGCATTTCCGACTCATGAAAGCTTTCTGGCTTATCGCCCTCGTTTTCGCGCTCGGATTGGGGGCAACCCCAGGTCTCGCCGAGTTGCGGCACCGTTTCGAGGAATCCAAGCAGAGCACGCCGCTCTACCCATTTGTTTATGACCCGGTTTCCGGTGAGTCGGCTCCGAACAGCGGCATTCTTGACGGAGCAGCTATCGAAATCGAAACCGGACTGGATTGGGGAAACAGCTTCACAATTGAGGCGTTTGCGAAGCCGACCACGCCCGCCACACTGAAGGGCCGTGAGTGGATGGCGATGTTCCAAACTGCGACGACTGATCTAGTCCTCTACGGAGGCATTCGGCGAAGCCCGGCTCCTCATTCCTATCATTGGTGGCTCGGGCGATTGAATGGTGTAGGCCCACCCCTGGAATGGTCCATGAATCGCTACAACGGGTTCACCATGGTCAAAGACGAATGTCCCTGGCGGCATTTCGCGATGCAGTGGGATGCCGAAGCTGAGTTGCTAACCACTTTTCTGGACTATCGGAAACTCAAGTCAGCCCCGATCCCGGATGGTCGCCGTCCTGATCTGAGCAAACTCTGGGTCGGCGGCGACGAGGAGCATCGGTTTCAAGGCGCAATCGATGAGTTTCGAATCAGCAAAAAACTACTTCGACCCTGGGAATTTCTGAGGCTCTCGAAAGTTCCTCTCAGCGATATCAGCTTTGCGCCCGAGTCCAGCCCGGCTCTGCATCCCGACTACGGTCATGTAGACGTACGACTCCACTACGGCGCCGTTGGTAATGGAGTGATCGACGACACGGAAGCGATCCAGCGCGCTTTCTCGGAAAACGACAATCGAATTCCAATCGAATACCCGACTGTGTATTTCCCAGAGGGTGAGTATCTGATTTCAGACATGATTCGCTTTCGGCGGTTCATGGTCGCGCGAGGGGCAGGCCCCGATAAGACGCTCATCCGACTGAAAGACAGTTCTCCAGAGTATTCCGACAAAGCCAAACCTCGCGCCGCTTTCGCAGTCGGCTACGACTGGCCCTACGTCGGGCGCACCAACAAGCAGCGCGCCGGGAATGTGATCGGCAATTATGTAATGGATCTCGCGATCGACACGGGGAGCGGGAACCCAGCGGCGCTGGGTCTCGACTTCCATTGCAACAACGTCGGGTCAGTTTCTAACGTGTCGATTCGCTCTGGCGACGGAGAGGGTCTTGTCGGACTCGATTTACGCCGCCCCTGGCCGGGCCCTTGCCTGATCCGCGACGTCACGATCGAGGGTTTCGATAAAGGGATTGCCGCATCGAGCCGCGAATACAGCCTCGTCTTCTCTGACGTCACCTTGACCGGTCAAAAAGAGTGCGTCATCGAGAATCTGGGGAACGCCCTCGCTTTGGAGCGAATCACCTCGGATAATTCAGTGCCAGCAGTGATCAATCGCAACGGTGGGCTAGTCGTGATGATGCGCAGCCAGCTTCGAGGAGGAGACAATGAGACGATCGCGATTCAGTCGGAGAACAGCTCGCTTTACCTCCGTGACGTCGAAGTCGAGGGCTACGGCGGCGCACTTCTCGAAACGAGTCAGAAAAAGGACGAAGAAGTCGAAATTCTGACTCAGCTCGAAGCAGGGCTAATCGCGGAGTATGTGAACGGCAAGCCGATTCGGGTTTTCCCAAATGATGCCACCGGCTCACTCAAACTCCCAATCGCCGATGCTCCCGAGATACAATTCCCACCTGGGAGAGAGTGGGTCGATGTGAGCGACTACGAAGAGCTAGTTATCGATGGCGACTGGTCGGTGGCAATCGAAGCGGCGATGGAAAGTGGTGGTGAGCTTCTCTTCTTTCCACGGGGTCCGAAATATCGAATTGATCGAGATGTCGAAATCAAAGGTGAGGTGAGAACTTTCCTCGGCGGCAGCCCCGAACTCAAGATCGGCAACGGCGTTGCTGAAGCCCAAGTCAAACAAGGACGTGCCGACGAAGGCCCGGCATTTGTCGTCAGAGAGGGATCCGCTCTTCAATTTCAATTCCTTGAAGTGGCTCACGTCCGCCACGAAGGCCCGAGGACGCTTTTGTTTCGCCACGGCAAGGCGCTGTCAGTCAGTGCTGATGAATCGTGCGGCGATCTCTTCATCGAAGATGCTGGAGGCATGTTTCGCTTCGGCGAACATCAGCGGGTGTGGGGACGACAACTCAATCCCGAGACCAAGGAGATACCCGAGATCATCAACCGGGGCGGTCAGCTGTGGGTCCTCGGCCTCAAGACAGAGTATCTCAGTACTAAAATTGTCAACATCGACGGTGCTCGCACCGAAATCCTCGGTGGCCTCATGTATCCGGTGCACCCGGTCAAAGACGAGACTTTACCGATGTTCTCAAACACCGACTCTTCGATCAGCCTGATCCATGCGATCTCGGCTTACCAAAAAAATCACCGAGTCTACATGCGAGACACCCAAGCCGGCGAAACACGAGAGTATCGCGATTGGCACTGGCTCGGCGGCAGAATGATGATGCCGCTTTACCGGTCAGAGCCATGAGCAGGGTTCTGCCAACTCACAAGGTTCCGGCAGCTCAATTGGGAAGCTTCCAAGATTTCTTGACTTGGTCGTATTCGGCCTGCGGCAGGAGGACGTAGATCGGCCTCGCCTCGGGCTGCAACTGAGCAATAAACTGCTCCAGCTTCTCTTTCGGCATCGTGGTGCATCCAGCGGTGGGGCTCCCGCCTCCATTTCTCCAGATGTGGAAAAAGATGGACGAACCCATCCCAGGCGTTGCGTTGGGGTAGGCATTGTGAGCGATGAAGAGCTTGAGCGCGTGGGCGTAGTCGCCCTGCTTCATCTGTGCTTTTTTTTCCGAGCTGGTCCGAGGCTCATGCTCCAGTCGACGGTATTGATTGTAGTAGGGCGAGCTGACGTCCTCGTACCAGAGATCACGAGAAGTCACCTGGACGTAATTGAGATTCGGCGACTTCCGGATCGAAGACGCGTAGCCCCAGGCACCACCCAAATCGAAAACGCCTGCCGGAGCTCGGCCATCCCCCTCGCGCTTCATCTTTGCTCCGCTCGGCACCGGATGCAGCCCGCGCCCCCACGCCAAACCATTTCGTCCCAGTCGGCCCTTCCAGGGAGATCCGATTGCTCTCCATCCGAGCGGCTTTTTTTCGTAAAGCGTTAGAGTGACGTAGGAGGAATCCCAATTCGAAGCGATTCCGACGAGCAACTGTTTGCAGTCGGCTGGTAGCTCGAAGGCCTTCAGGTCACGAGGCCCGAAAAAAGAAAAGGCAGCGATGACGATAGGGAGGAGAAAAGCGAAACGATGCATATTGTTGAGACGATCAGCTACGAACAATCTACCTTACGGTCGGAGCAAATCCACTCTTAGCAGTCTCTCGGGAAATAGGACTCTGGGGACCTCGAAAAACCTAAATCATCCAAAGAGATGGTCCCACGAAATCTCGAATCCATCGATGATGTGAGATTTGACTGACCCATGGGCCAGCTTTTCGGCGAGCTGGTAGCGATCCGTCGCCGGATCGATCGTGTATTGCTCAACCGTTTCCGCCTCGGCGTCGACAATCCAATATTCAGCGACTCCGTGCACGGCGTAGTCCTCGAACTTGACGGTCCGGTCGCGCTCCTCGGTCGATTGGCTGAGGACTTCGACCACGAAGTCAGGTGCCGGGAACAGCATCTGATCTGGCTCTAACTGGGCTGCTTTCTCACGAGAAAACCAAACCACGTCTGGCTCGAAGTCATTGCGAGTCAGCGAAATAAGGCACTTCTCAGAGAAAACCGTGCCGTTTCCTGTCTCCCGACAGTATTTCGTCAGGGCGAAAAGCAGATCCCGTGTGACTGCAAGATGTCGAGCCTTGGCCGGAGAGTGCAGAAAGACCTCACCCTGAATAAACTCGGCTTTCATCTCAGGCGTCAATTCCTTGAGAAATTGCTCACGCGCCTCCTTCTCACGAATGGCCACTCGATGCACCTCGTCGGCGAGACGAGGAAAAATCGGAGACTGTAAAAGAGGCTCCAGTGCTGGATCACTCATTACGAGATTCTAGCACAAATCGGAGCCTCTGCGCAACTTTGACGAGTCGAGACTCTCACGCTTGCGCTGCTGCGACGACCGCTTCAGGAGTCATCCCCAGCTCGGCCATGACCGTTCCACCCGGCGCAGAAATACCGAAGCGATCGATCGCCAGAACCGTGCCGTGCGTTCCGACATACTTCCACCAGGTCCCGGGCACGCCAGCTTCGATCGCGATGCGCTTGGTGCAGCTCGATGGCAGGACGCTCTCCTGATAGTCGGCATCCTGTCGATCAAATCGCTCGAGGCATGGCATCGAAACGACTCGCACTCCATCACCCAAAGTTTCCGCCGCGGCGAGGCAATGCTGCAATTCACTGCCAGTTCCGATAAGGATGGTGGTGAGGGCTCCGGTCTCTTGTTTCGCGACGTAGCCGCCGCGATAGACTCCTTCGCGCCGGACCGAAGCCGGGATCTCGTTGAGTGTTTTCACCTTCTGTCGCGTCAGGAAGAGGGCAGTCGGGCCGTCTTTGCGGTCGACCATTGCGGCAAATGCACCGGCAGTTTCCTCGGGATCCGCTGGACGAATCACATCGAGATTTGGAATGACTCTCAATCCACTGACCGTTTCGACCGGTTGGTGGGTCGGTCCATCTTCTCCAACGCCGACCGAGTCGTGCGTGAAAATATAGCCGACCGGGAGCCCGACCAGTGACGCGAGGCGAATCGAAGGCCGCAGGTAATCAGCAAACACGGCGAAGGTCGCGCCTGTCGCGATGAAAACTCCGTCATAGGCGAGACCGTTAAGGATCGCCCCCATTCCGTGCTCACGAATCCCATACCAGACGTTCTTGCCTGTCGGTTCATCAGGACCAAAGTCTCCGCTCGATTTGATGTAGTTTTTGGTCGAACCAAAAAGATCCGCCGAACCAGTCACCAGTTGCGGGACAGCTTCAGCGACGGCTTGAATCACCTCGCCACCTGCCGCGCGAGTCGCATTGGCATAGTCTGGATCGAATTCTGGGATCAGGCTGAGCAAGTCCTCTGGTGTTTTTCCGGCAACACTGTCTTCGAGCTGTGATGCGAGCTGCGGATTTGCTGCTTTCCATGCCTCATAAGTGGCGTCCCAGTCTGATCGGGCGGAGGCGAGCGACTTCGCCAGGTCTGCAAAGAAAGTTTTGGTTTCCTCGGAAACGAAAAACGTCTCGCTCGGAAGCCCGAGGCCAGCACGAGCACTCTCCGCATGTTTCGCCCCGCCCTCGCCATGGCCAGCAGCTGTGCCGGCAACTTCAGGGATGCCTTTTCCAATGAGGGTCTTTGCCTCGATCAATTTCGGCTTTCCGTTTCGATTAGTACGAGCGCTTTCGATTGCCGCTGCAACCGCGTCGATATCGTGACCATCGACCTTCACTGTGTCCCATCCAAAAGCTGCGAGTCGCGCGCATGCATCATAGCTCTGGGTCTTATCGGCCATCGCATCGAGGGTGACGTCGTTGGAGTCATAGATCAGGACCAGATTGTCGAGTTGGAAGTGGCCGGCAAAAGCGATTGCTTCGGCAGCGACGCCTTCCTGCATGCACCCGTCACCGGCGAGACAAAAGATGGTCTGGTCAAAAATGGTGTGGTCAGCGGTGTTGTATTTACCCGCTGCCATTTTCGCTGAGAGCGCATACCCGACCGCGTTGCCGATGCCCTGACCGAGCGGCCCGGTGGTCGCCTCAACTCCAGGTGTCTCGTGATACTCCGGGTGCCCCGGCGTGATGCTGTGGAGCTGACGGAAGTTCCTCACTTCCTCGAGCGGGAGATCATACCCGGCAAGATGCAGCCAGCCGTAGAGGAACATGCTGCCGTGACCGGCTGAAAGGATGAATCGATCTCGGTTGAGCCATTTCCGCGCACTTGGGTCGTGGCGCATCGCAGCCCCGTAGAGAACCGCCCCAATTTCTGCGGCACCAAGCGGTAATCCAAGGTGACCCGAACTGCAGGCGTGGACGGCATCAATGGCAAGTCCGCGGGCTTCGTTCGCGGCGCGGTTGAGGGCTTCGTGGTTCAGGTCGCTCATAATCAAAATTGTTTTCGGGAGAATTCGTCGGTTTCGGATGCCGCCGCAATTCAAAAAGCGCCAAGGGTGTGGTCGTTTGCAACGGGAATCAAGCAGACATTGGCAAGGGATCTGGCACCCTCGCTACGACCAACTATGAAAATG
>JBCCBR010000073.1:0-10585 GCA_039033935.1 Verrucomicrobiota bacterium | reverse complement strand
GGACCGTCCCTCCCACTGCTCTCTACTCTACTGCCTTCGTGTGAGACCCATCGAAGCCTTCGTCTGTGACCCACCAGAGCCTCACCACTCCACCACGGTCTTCACTGAATTGGCCAGGAAACACTCTTGGTGAGCTTTGTGGTGGAGTTTTTCGAGGGCGTCTGCGTCGGGTTGCTTTTCGCCGGAAAATTCAACCGTAGGATTGAGCTTCACGCGGGCGAGCCAGGGTTTTCCATTCTCTCCTTTTTCGAGAAAACCGACCGCCTCATCAGCGTAGCGGTCCACCACATACCCACTGATCGACGCAATCGCCAGAAAGGTGAGCATGTGACAGGAGGCGAGCGAAGCGGTGTAGGCTTCTTCCGGATCGACCGCATCCGCATCGCCGAGATAATCGACCGCAGCCGAGGCAGCGAGGGACTGACCGCTCTTGGGGAACTGCCAGGAATGTGCCCGGGTGAATTCTTTGTAGCCAAAGCCGGTATCGCCGCGCTGCCAGGTGAGGGTGGTTCGGTGTTCGCTCATTGAGGAGTGTGTCGTGTCAAAGATCGAGGCTCGCAATGGCTTTCTGCTTTTTCACTGGCGGGCGCTTGCTGTGCCCGATAGGCTGCGCGCTATGACTCTGCCGAGATCCAGTCTCCGCTTGGCTGCGACATTCGCGTCCTTCGCTTTGCTACTGTCCTTTGGATTAGCCGAAGAGATGGAGAGCTTTGTCGAGCCGTCGCCTCGCCAGCTGGACTACTTGCTCCATCTGCCGCCCGACTACGAGACCAAGTCTGAACAGCAGTTCCCGCTTGTCATCTTTTTGCATGGTGCTGGCGAGAGAGGCTCAGACCTGAATCAGGTCGCGACGCATGGTCCGCCGCAATTGGCCCGCAGCGGACGCAAGTTTCCGTTCATCCTGGTTTCTCCGCAATGCCCGGCCGAGTCGTGGTGGACGATGCAGCCGGTCGATCAGCTCATTGATCACATCGAAGAGACGCTCCGAGTCGATCCCGAGCGCATCTACCTGACCGGTCTCAGCATGGGTGGCTATGGGACCTGGCATTTTGCGGCCCTCGATCCGCATCGCTTCGCCGCAATCGCTCCGGTCTGCGGTGGCGGCATTCCCTACCACATGCGGAAGTTGGGTCATCTCCCGATCTGGGTCTTTCATGGCGCGCAGGATTCGGTGGTGCGTCTGGAGGAGTCGGAGCGATTGGTCGGGCTTTTGCAAAAAAAAGGAAATGAAGCGGTCAAGCTAACCGTCTACCCCGAGGCGGGTCACGATTCCTGGACCGAAGCTTACCTCACCGATGAGCTTTACACCTGGATGCTGTCCCACACTCGAGTGCCAGAAAAACCCCAGTAACTCAGCAGGCCAGTGCTTGAGATCATCCATATCAGCGACACCCATTTCGGACCGAATCGGGACGAGAGGATTCGTGGTGCTCAGGTCTACTCGCGGGCTCAACAGCTCGTTGCCGCGATTGCCGAGCTGCCCTTCTCGCCAGACTGGATCATTCACACGGGTGATGTGGTAAATGATCCCGATCCCGAAGCTTATGAGCTCGCTGCCGAAGTCCTCGGAGAACTGAAAGCGCCGGTCTACTACGCGACCGGGAATCATGATGACGCGGCGCTGCTGAGCGCGAAGATGAGCTTGGGAAGTCACACTGACCTGATGCCCGATCAGGCTGATCGTCTGGTCTACCGGATCGAATCGGGTCGAGATGCAGCACCGATCGATTGCTTTGTGATCGATGGAAAGGTCGATGAAGCTGAGGGTCCCCACGGCCATATATCTGAAGACCAGCTTGCTGCTCTCGCCTCTGCGATTGATCCGGATCGAGCCTTTGCGCTCTTTTTGCATTACCCGCTCATCCCACTCGACTCCGCCTGGATCGATCAGCATCTCATCACTCGCAATGGCGAGGCTGTTCTCGCCGCCGTGAAACGAGCGGCGGGTGACAAGTTGCTTGGTGTTTTTTGCGGTCACGTCCACCGCGATATGCAGGTGTTCCGAGAGGGGGTGATGCACAGCATCGTCTCAAGCCCTGCCTGCGAGTTTTCGGCTGGCCCGGATGACGAAAGTTGCGACTTTCTTCCGACTGCGAATCTTCCGTTTCATCACATCAGTCTCAGTCCCGATTCGGTTTCGGTGAAAGCGTATCACCTCGCGGCAGATGCAACATGAAGCGGGGAACAGCGGTCTTTTTGAAATATCCCGAACCGGGCAAGGTCAAGACGAGGCTTGCCAAGTCGATCGGTGCGGAGTCCTCGGCATCAGCCTTTCGAGTGATGGTCGGGCGTGTTTTCGAAAACCTGCGGCAGGCCCAGCCTGATTTTGTGGCGGTCGTTTACGATCCCCCGGATCAAGAACAGCAAATCAGATCCTGGCTGGAGCCATGGCTTTCAACTTTTGCGGGAGAGGTCTTGTTGATACCTCAGGCGCCTGGCGATCTCGGGGCGCGTCTCGAAGCTGGGATCGCGCGGTGTTTTGAACATTTTCCAGATGCGGCCTTAACTGTCACGGGTGCCGACTGCATCGAGATCGAGCCTGAGATCTATGGCGGGGCCTGGGCAGAGCTGGAGACAGGAGCCGACGCCGTTTACGGACCAACCGACGACGGAGGTTACTACCTCGTCGGTTTGAAGCGACCGATCCCCGAGCTGTTTCAGAATGTTCCCTGGAGTGTTGAAGAAACCCTCCAGGCGAGCCTCGATGTTGCTCGTGAAGCGGGACTCGCCATCGAGCTGTTGCCTCAGTGTAGCGATATCGACACGGTGCGAGAGTGGGAAGCTGCCCAGGAAAAGCTCGCTGCTCGTCCTGCCCTCTTTTTCGACCGCGATGGGGTGGTCAACGAATCTCCCGGGCCTGGCTACGTGCTCGATCTCGAGTCTTTTCATCTCCAGGAAGGGATCGGCGAGTCGATCGCCCTGCTGCACGACTGCGGATGGCTCGCGATCCTTGTGACCAGTCAGCGAGGCGTTGGAAAAGGGCTCATGAGCAGCCAAGAGCTCCATAACATTCACCGAGAGATGCAGCGTGAGCTGGAGGAAATCGGGGGCGCTTTTGACGGGATCTACGCATTCACCGATCTCCCCGACTGCTCCTATGCCGCGAAGCCTGATCCGGCGATGATCGAAGCAGCCATTTCCGACTTTGGGATCGATCGGAGCCGATCTTGGATGATTGGGGATGCCGATCGGGATATCAAAATGGCACAGCTCGCAGGGCTCGCCGGGACGATTCGAGTGGTTGGTGAAAAAGCGGTTGGGATCGAGGCTGACTGCAACCTGACCGAGATTTCTGAGCTTCCAGAATTACTCCAGAATATTTTACAATTCTGAAAATTTAAATTCATGCTGGAATTTAGCGTATCTCTGCATAGAGTAAGGCCGCGCGATTTGTTGACGTCGTAATCCCTGCACACAAACTGTTTCATGGCTCGGACTTCCACTCTCACAATGTGTTCCTTTTGCGGGAAGAGTCATGCCGAGGTCAAAAAACTCATCGCTGGTCCCGGAGTCTACATCTGCGATAATTGTGTGACGGTCTGTCAGGGCATTCTCGACAAGGAGTTGCACGACGATACCGAAGACGTTTCGGTCGATCTGACTGTCCCGAAACCGAAGGATCTTCGTGAAAAGCTGAACCAGTATGTGATCGGGCAAGAGCACGCTAAGAAGGTGCTCGCAGTCGCGGTCCACAATCATTACAAGCGTCTCCAGCAGCATCAGGCGCCTGCTTCGGTGCGGACCCAGGCTCAGTTTTCGAAGTATCAGGATGTCGAAATCGAGAAGAGCAACATTCTCATGATCGGGCCGACCGGCTCCGGCAAGACGCTGCTCGCCAAGACGCTCGCGCGAATCCTCAATGTCCCTTTTTGCATCGCCGATGCGACCACTCTGACTGAGGCCGGCTACGTCGGTGAAGACGTCGAGAACATCATTCTTCGATTGCTCCAATCGGCCGACTACGACGTCAACCGCGCCGAGATGGGAATCATCTACATCGACGAAATCGATAAGATCGGTCGTAAGACGGAAAACGTCTCGATCACTCGCGATGTCTCCGGTGAAGGTGTCCAGCAGGCGTTGCTGAAAATGATCGAGGGCACGATCTGCAACGTCCCGCCGCAGGGCGGGCGCAAGCATCCCCAGCAGGAATACATTCAGGTCAACACGGAGAAGATTCTCTTCATCTGCGGAGGTGCCTTCGTCGGACTCGAAGAAATCGTTGGGCGTCGTCTCGGCAAGCAGGTCCTTGGTTTCGGAGACGAAATCACCGAAATCGCGAGCGAGTCGGATATCGAGAAAGCGCTGCGGAACATTTCTCCTGAAGACCTCCATGGCTTCGGGCTGATCCCGGAATTCATCGGCCGCCTCCCGGTAGTCTCGACCCTGCGCCCGCTTGAGCGGGAGGAACTAATCCGCATCCTGACCGAGCCGAAAAATGCGATGGTCAAGCAATACAGCAAGTTGCTGGCGATGGATGGAGTCGACCTCGAAGTCGAGCAGACCGGCCTCGAGGCACTTGCCGAAGAGGCTCTCGATCGCGGAACGGGTGCACGCGCGCTGCGATCCCTATTCGAGAAACTGATGCTCGACGTGATGTTCGATGCACCCAGCCACGAAGGACGTGCCCGAGTCGTGGTTGATCGCGATGTCGTTGAAGGCACTCGCGAAGCCGAAGTCGTCGAGCTCGAAGAGCCCGACGAAAAGCAAGCCGCCTGAGGGTCCCGGCAAGGCATACGCGCTCCTTGTCGAGTGCATTAGGAGCGCGGGTTTTCCAACCCGCGCCACCCAGAGCCACGATCCCATCACCGAAATTGAAGTCCCGATTTTCGGGCCACCCTCTGCAGAAGCACTCGCGCTGCGCCCTTAGGCATCGACGTGGGTAGGAAAACCCGCGCTCCTGAGCCCGTAGCAGCGCTGGAGTTGACCTGGACATAACAGGGTCAAGTGCCCGACCTAACAGGGTATGGTCAATGACCTAAGAGGGTTGAATGATTGACCAAACAGGGTCAAGTCTTCGTCTCCGCCGCTGCTCCAAAGCGTAGCCTGAGAGATTGCTCCGACGCGTTTCAGCCGTCTCCGCACGAGCCTTCCGCTGACAGACTCTCCCACCTTTTACTTTTTACCTTTCACCTTTTACCGCCGCGCCAGCGGCGCCCCTCATGATCGAGCTTCGCGGCGTCCGCCAGAACAACCTCAAGGGCTTCGACCTCGATATTCCTCTGGGGAAATTCACGGTCGTGACGGGGGCGTCGGGTTCCGGGAAATCGAGCCTCGCCTTCCAGACGCTCTACGCCGAGGGCCAGCGTCGTTACGTCGAGACCTTTTCCCCCTACACCCGGCAGTTTTTCGACCGGATGGACAAGCCGCAGGTCGACGCGATCCACGGAATTCCACCCGCTATCGCGATCGAGCAGGCCAACGCAGTCAAGTCGACTCGCTCGACAGTCGGGACGATCACCGAGATCAACGATTACCTGAAGCTGCTTTTCCCCAGGCTCTGTCGGGGGATCGATCCGATCGACGGGAGCGAGATCTCACCCGACACGCCTGAGTCAATCCTCCGGAAAGTCCGCGCCAAGTTCGGGAAAGACGAATCGCTGCTGGTGCTTTTTGCGATCGATGTGCCGAAGGGGACCGATGTCGCCGATTTCTTCGCCTTTCTCCAGCAGCAGGGGTATCTCCGGATCTGGGTTTTCGGCAAAGCCTACCGAGTCGATGATCCTGACGCCTACACTCGCAAGTCGCTCCCGGCTCAGGTCGAGATCATCCAGGATCGGGTCGCTCCGAGTCGGCGGAGCCGCTTTCTCGAAGCGCTCGAGCGGGCGCTCGATCTTGGCAAAGGCGTCGCCTCGGTCGCTCAGTCTGACTCCGAAGAGCGGCTCAGCTTTTCTCGCGACTGGATCAATCCGCAGACCGGCACCGAGCTGAAGCCGCCGACACCGGGATTGTTTTCATTCAACCACCCACTCGGTGCCTGTCCCGATTGCCGGGGCTTTGGCCGAGTCATCGGGATCGATATTGACAAGGCGATGCCCGACAAATCGCTCTCCATCGCCGAGGGCCTGGTCCGCGCCTTTCAGGGCGACAGCTACTACGAATGCGAGGAAGATCTCGAGCGTGCTGCCCGGGCGCGCGGGATGTCTCTGGTGACGCCCTACGACGAGCTCGACGAGGCCGACCAGCAATGGATCATCGAAGGGGAGGGTGGTGATCCTGAAGATGCCTGGCAGCACGGCCAGTGGTATGGGATCCGCGGTTTTTTTGAATGGATGGAGAGCCGTGCCTACAAGATGCACGTGCGTGTCTTTCTGAGTCGCTACCGCAGCTACACCACCTGCAAGACCTGCAAGGGCACCCGCCTCAAACCAGAGGCGCTAAACTTCCAGGTCGGTGGCAAAACGCTGCCGCAATTTTGGGAAATGCCGATCGATGCTCTCGCGGATTTTGTCGACACGCTCAAGGTTTCGAAACACGACAAGACAGCCGCGATGCTCCATGGCGAGATTCGTAGCCGTCTTGGCTTTCTCCGCGAAGTCGGTCTCGGCTACCTCAATCTCGACCGTCCCACCCGAACACTGTCGGGGGGTGAAACAGAGCGCGTCAATCTCACTACCTGCCTCGGAGCCAGTCTCACCAACACTCTCTTCGTGCTCGACGAGCCGACCGTGGGGCTTCATCCCCGCGACGTCAAAAAGCTGATCGGGGTGATCGAGCGACTCCGCGATCTCGGCAACACCATCGTCGTGGTCGAGCACGAGGAAGCCGTCATCCGCGCCGCCGATCATCTCGTCGACATCGGACCCGGTCGCGGCGAGGGCGGAGGCGAGGTCGTCTACGAAGGGCCCGCCGCGCCGACTGTCACGAAAGCGCGCACCGCTTTCAAAAAGCACCCGCGCTCGCTGACGCTCAGCTACCTCTCGGAAAAGCAGGGGATCGCCGTGCCGAAAACGCGTCGTAAACCGGAGCGTTGGCTAGCGATCAAGCGGGCCACGCAGCACAATCTTCGTCGTGTCGATGTCGATATCCCGCTTGGGGTGCTCTGTGCGGTCACCGGGGTTTCCGGCTCTGGAAAGTCGACCCTAATCCACTCGGTGCTCTACGGAAATCTTGCCAAAGAGCTCGGCATTGCGACCGCCGATCTCGAGATTGGGAGCTGCAAAGAGATTCGCGGCGGCGGCCTGATCCGCGAAGTGGTGATGGTCGATCAATCGCCACTGGCGAAGACCCCGCGCTCGACTCCGGCTATCTACACCGGCATTTTCGAACCGATCCGAAAACTCTTTGCCGAGTCGCCCGATGGCAAAAGCCGCGGGATCACTCCCGGCTACTTTTCCTTCAACAGTGGGCAAGGGCGCTGCGAGCGCTGCGGCGGAAATGGCTTTGAGAAAGTCGAGATGCAGTTTCTCAGCGATCTCTACGTGACCTGTCCCGAATGCGAAGGATCGCGCTACACGCCCGAGGCACTCGAAATAGAGTTCGAAGGTCACAACATCTCGACTGTCCTCAACATGACCGTGACCGAGGCGGCTCGCTTCTTTGAGGGTATCGACAACAAGAAAGCGACCAATGTCGTCGCCGGGCTCGAGCTGCTCGCCGATGTCGGACTCGGCTATCTCCGTCTCGGCCAGCCACTTAACACTCTTTCCGGAGGAGAAAGCCAGCGTCTCAAGCTGGTTGGGCATTTGTTAGGAAAGCCGAAGCGGCAGAAACAGGATGACAAGACCACTCTGCTCATTTTTGACGAGCCAACTACCGGCCTTCACTTTGACGACACCGGGATGCTCCTCGCCGTCTTCGAGCGACTCGTCGAAGCGGGTGATTCGGTGATCGTGATCGAGCACAATATCGATGTCATCAAGTGCGCCGATTACGTCATTGATCTCGGTCCCGAAGCAGGAGTCCACGGAGGAAAAGTCATCGTTACCGGCACCCCGGAGGAAGTCGCCGAATGCCTCGATTCCCACACCGGTCGATTTCTCCATGGCGTCTTGCCCAAATTCAAAAAGGCGGTCGCTCCCGAAGCTGCCAAAGTGGCCGAACCGAATCTAGCGCTTTACGAATCAAACGGCCGCAGCCATCAGGCGATCGAGCTGCATGGCGCCCGCGAGAACAACCTCAAAGCGATCGATCTGTCGATTCCACGAGAGCAGTTTGTGGTTGTGACAGGATTAAGCGGATCTGGCAAGTCGACTCTTGCATTCGACATTCTCTTTGCCGAGGGGCAGCGCCGTTTCCTCGACAGCATGTCGACCTACGCCCGGCAGTTCGTCGAGCAGATGGAACGGCCCGATGTCGATATCGTCACCGGCCTGCCCCCCACCGTCGCGATCGAGCAGCGCATCTCACGCGGCGGTGGCAAATCGACGGTCGCCACCGTGACCGAGGTCTGGCATTTCCTCCGGCTCCTCTTTGCCAAAGTCGGCACCCAGTATTCGCCCGACTCCGGTAAGGCGGTGGTGAAGCAGAGCGTCTCCTCGATCGTCAGCCAGATCCGGGAAGAGGCCGCTGCTGGGAAGCGGCCCGTGAAACTGCTCGCCCCCATCGTCAAAGCCCGCAAAGGCTACCACACCGAGGTGGCCGAGTGGGCCGGGCGACAGGGCTTTGATACTCTGTTAGTCGATGGACAGCTCAAAGCGGTTGAGGGCTTTGAGCGACTCGAGCGATTCAAAGAGCACACCATCGATGTGGTCCTCGCCGAAATCACTTCCGAGACCTCACCTGAGGAACTCCGCGAGCTGGTCGACCGCGCCCTCAAAATCGGGAAAAAGACGCTTCGTTATTTTGATCAGGGGAATCGGCTTCAGGTCGCCAACACCGAGATGGCAGATCCGGTCACGGGGCGCAGTTTCGAGGAGCTCGACCCGCGTCTCTTTTCCTACAATTCGCCGCACGGCTGGTGTCCGCTCTGTCGCGGTTATGGGACCATCGAGAAACGTCCCAAACGCTCCGACGAGCGCGACGCCGAGTCTCAGCTCGATGCCGAGCTACGCGAAGAGTATCGCCGATCCCGCTCGCACGATCCCGCAGATCTGGAGGTCTGCCCCGAGTGCAACGGAGCCCGTCTTAACGAAGTCGCCCGCCACGTCCGAATCGGTGACTATGCGATCCACGAACTTGGGGCTCTCAGTGTTTCGGAAGCGAGGGCTGCGGTCGATGGGTTTTCGTTCGATGAGTATCAAAGTCTCATCGCTCGGGACATTCTCCCCGAGATCAGTCAGCGTCTCCACTTTCTCGAAGAGGTCGGCCTCGGCTATCTCCAGCTCGACCGCTCCGCCACGACCCTGTCGGGCGGTGAAAGTCAGCGCATCCGCCTCGCTGCTCAGCTCGGGTCGAATCTGCGAGGGGTCCTCTACGTGCTCGATGAACCGACCATCGGACTCCATCCGCGTGATAACGATCGGCTCCTCACCACGCTCTCCGCGCTGCGCGATCAGGGCAATTCACTGGTCGTCGTCGAGCACGACGAGGACACCTTGCGCCGCGCCGATCATCTCATCGATCTCGGTCCCGGTGCGGGTGAGTATGGCGGCGAAGTCGTCTGGGAAGGCTCGCCGGAGCAGCTTTTCCTCAACGGCAAAAACGGGAGCGAGTCGCCCACTCGAGACGCCTTTGCTGAGCCGCTTGCGCATCCACTGAAAGGCGAGCGTCGCAAACTCCCCGCCAAGAATCGCAAGGAAGGCTGGCTTCGCATCAAAGGAGCCCAGGCCAACAATCTCAAAAACATCGACGTCCGCATTCCGATCGGACGCCTCACGGTCATCACCGGGATTTCCGGCTCCGGGAAATCGAGCTTCATGCGCGGCGTGCTCAAGCCGGCGGTAGACTCCGCTCTCGCTGCGACCAAGAAGAAAGTGAAAAGCAAACGGGCTGCGAGCGCGGAGGCGGCGCAGCGTTGGAAGAGCATCGAAGGGATTGAGCAGATCGCAGCGGTTTACGAGGTGGATCAAACCCCGATCGGCAAGACCTCACGGTCCTGCCCGGCGACCTACGTCAAGATGTTCGAGGAGATCCGCAAGCTCTTTGCTCAGGTCCCCGATGCGCGGGCGAGAGGATTCACTGCTTCGCGATTTTCTTTCAATACCGAAGGTGGACGCTGCGAAACCTGCAAGGGCAACGGCCGCATCAAGCTCGAGATGGCGTTTCTCCCGACCACCTGGGTGCTCTGCGAAGAATGTCAGGGTCGCCGCTTCAACGCACCGACGCTGGAGGTGCTCTACAACGAGAAGTCGATCGCCGACGTCATGGAGATGTCGATTGCAGAGGCAGCTGAGTTTTTCACCGGTCATCCCAAGCTGTCGCGCACCCTCCGCCTGATGGAGGAGACCGGACTCGGCTACCTCCGGCTCGGTCAAGCCAGTCCGACGCTGTCAGGAGGAGAGGCTCAGCGTATCAAGCTGGTTACCGAACTGACGCGCGGGATCGGACGCGCCACCAACACTCGGTTGCGTCAGAATCGGACCCCGAAGTCGAATCTGTATCTGCTCGAAGAGCCCAGCATCGGGCTGCACCTCAGCGAGCAAAACTGGAGGCCATTGTCCGATAAAATGCTCACTGGTTGACCCCAGAGGGGCATGTAGCGGTT
>JBCCBR010000072.1:0-10654 GCA_039033935.1 Verrucomicrobiota bacterium | reverse complement strand
GGTGCGGTAGATGCCCCGCTGGGAATTTCGGTGGTGCCCACAAGCGCACCAGACGCTGGGTCATAGCTGCGCAACACCCCATCAGAAGAGGATGGGGAGACGGCTGAGAAGACTTAACTCGGACTACTCATCCCGAGGCAGTCTGAAATGGCGGCTTCGATCTCTGCAAGGCGTCCTTCGTCGGTGATCTTTTGGTCGCTCTCAAGATCGACGATGTAAAACCGATCAATGGCGGCGCCCGCCTGGGTGCTGACGCGGGCGTTGAGAACCTGGGCGTCGAGGAGCGCGAGCGCAGAGAAGATGTCGAAGAGCAGACCGACACGATCCTGTGCCTGGATCTCGAGGACAGTCGCGGCGTCCTCGTCACGGTTGGAGAGATAGACTCGCTGCGGAATGTCGAAGTTGGGCGGTTCGGCTTCGGTAATGGAGGGGGCCTCCTGCTTCTCGATGAGCGCGGGGATGTCGACGATGCATTCGTCGACGGTGAATTCGTCGCAAACAAGTTTCTCGATTCGCTCGAGCTCTCTAGTCGAGGTGACGGGATTAAATGTTGCGGTGCAGACGCGAAAAATGTCGAGGACGAGATCGTCACTCCGGGTGAAAAAATCGGCTGAGAGGATATTCAAATTTCGCGAAGCGAGGATGCCGGCCACTTTCGCGAGAAGCTGTTTGCGGTTCCACCCGGCGACTTCAAGGAGGCTGTAACCTTCGTCGGGGCGCGCCTCCCACGCCATCTTCGGGACCATGGCATCGGGCGTGGTGTGATGAAACTTCGCCGGACCGAGAGAGGTCTTGCATCCTTGGTGGAGTCGCTACATTGCGGAATCGCCGAGCAGTGGCGAGACTTTGAAGTATGGCTGAGCTTGACCTGACCTCCCGTGATCCTCAAACCGAAAGGGGGAGCCGAGCTCGGGTCAGCAATCTGCCGGACTCGGAATTCGGTCCCGGACGGCGACGCTGGTGGAGACGGCGATTGATCCCGGGCGCTCGGCGAACTGAGGCACCGGAGATCGAGCAGACGATGCTGCCGATGCTCATCGAGGTTTTCGCTGGATTCACAAAGTTGGATGGACAGCTGATCGAGGCAGAGGTCGATTCAATCCTCGGATTTCTCCGCTACGACTATCCAGAGGCCGTCTACACCGAGCTGAGACGTCTGTTCATCACCAGTCTAAATCGGCGACAGGACTTGAATCAGATCGCTCTCGACTTGGCCGAGCAGCTCACCCTCCAGGAAAAGGTGTTACTTGGGGTGCAGCTCTATGTGCTGATTAGTCGAGCCGGGCTTCCAAAAGAGAATCTGATTACTTTTTATCAGTTTATGACGTCGCTGGGGGTCGCGTCGGAGGCGATCAATATCGTTTATCAGCTGAACACCAATGAGCTGGATTCGCGAACGGCAGCGAAAACGGAGGCGGGTGGGAGCGACTCGAACACTGGATCGCATCAACTCGAGTCTCTTGTCTTCTCAAATTGCGAAAATTCCGACGTCCTGATCGGGGGCGGCGAAGCGACCCTGACGGTGGCGGCTTTCCGTTTTCACGACCTCCTTCTGATCAAAAACGTCGGCCCCGACCCGATTCTGGCGAGGGGGCGACAGGTCAACGCAGGAGAGTTTTATCGAGTCTACGAAGGGCAGCAGCTCATCATCGGGGAAGAGGTTCTCGGGTTCGATGATCTGGTTTTTTACTTCAACTCGAAACGAAACGTCTCGGCCGTGCAGCTCTACCTCGCGCGCGATGGCAATGGTCGTCATACCATTGAGAAAGCTCGCTCGAAGCAGAGTTTTTTGAAGGTCTCGTTCGGGCTCAAAATCGAAGTCGAAGTCATCGGCAAGACCAACGCTTCAATCTCGGGTCGGACTTTGAGCATTGGCGACCAATTTGAGGTCACCGCTAGAGAGAAGATCATCTTTTCCAACGAGACCGAATTGCATTTCGACGATCTCAGACGAAAAGCGAGAGAGTTTGGAGGGCGCTTTACCCTGCCACCGAACCGGACGAATTACCTCGTTTCGAATGACCCTACCAACCTGAGCGAGGGGGACATTCTCCTGACGCCAGGGACCATCGGTAAAGTGCTTTTGAGGATTCGCTGCAATTATGCGGCGAAGACAGGGCACCTTGCTGTGATCGAAGCCGAGCGCACTATCGCGGTCGATGGTGAACCGGTCCGGGCGGGTGAAGCAGAGCTGGTCGATGACAGCGTGATTTACCTCGGAGATGGCCAGTATTTGCGGTGTCACTTCTCCGAAGGGATCATCGAAGAAGAGCGCAACGTGATCAACAGTCTCAAAGTGCACGACATCGGGCACTCGTATGATCGTCGCACGACCGCCCTCGACACGATTAGTTTTTCGATTCAGCGCGGGGAAATGGTCTGTGTGATGGGCCCAAGCGGTTGCGGGAAAAGCACGCTCCTGAAGGCGCTCGGGGGGCAGCTAAAGCCGCGCGATGGTCGCATCGAGCTCAATGGCCTCGAGTTGTATCGCAATCACGATGACCTGAAGTCCTACATTGCCTTGATTCCTCAGGATGAAACATTCGACCCACTCCTCAGTGTCGAAGAGAATCTCGATACGGCTGCCGCGATTCGGGCGCCCCATTTCCCGATCGAGGAGCGTCGCCGCCGGGTCGATTCCAAGCTGATCGAGCTGGGCTTGAACGAAATCCGGCACCGCCTTGCGGGCGATCACATTACCAAAAGTCTCAGCGGTGGGCAGCGACGGCGCCTCAACGCGGGAATGGATATGATCGGTATCGCAGATGTCTACCTCTTCGATGAGCCGACTTCAGGACTTTCCTCGAAAGACTCAGAGCACGTCCTCGAAATTATTCGGGGCCTGACTCACAACAAGATCACGCTCGTCTCAATCCACCAGCCAAGTAATCGACTCTTTCATCTTTTTGATAAGGCGATCTTGCTGGATAACGGCGGGAAGCTCGCGTTCGCCGGCACTCCGCAACAAATGCTCGATTACTTTCGTGAGGCTTGCGAGAGCGAGGGTGTTCATCAGTCGGTCGTGCCGGGGGTCGATTCGGAGAATGGTGTGGTCGGGCTGACTCCGGATTTTGTCTTCGACGTCCTCGAAACACCGCTTCGTGATCTCAGTGGGGACATCATCTATGAGCGGGATGCGAGGAATAATTACATCCCGGCGCGTCGATTTAACTCGACCTTCTGGTCGGACCGCTTCCAGACCTATCGCTTGTTAGAGGAAGTCAGTATCCGCGAGATCGAGGCTGAAACTTCCCAAACAATCTCTCTTCAAAAAGCACCTGAAGCTCCCAAGCGCACTCTGCGGCAGGACTGGGTCCGTTTTGCCAATCAGCTTAAGCGGGCTTTCCTCAGTAAACTCCGAAATCGATCCAATCTGGTCACCACGCTTCTTGAGGCTCCCGCTCTCTCCTTACTAATCGCCCTGGTAATGCGCTACACGGAAGAGGGGCTCTACAACTTCGAGAATGCTTTCCATATTCCGACCTACCTCTTCCTGACCCACGTGACCGCACTTTTCCTCGGGATGACGAACTCTGCCGAGGAAGTGATTCGCGATCGCAATCTGCTTGAGCGTGAGCGACATCATGGCTTCCGGGTCACGGGATATATCGTCAGCAAATATTTGTCGCTTGGGTTCTTCGCGTTGATCCAATGCGTCATTTATCTGCTGATCGGTGACAGCATCCTCGGGATCAGAGCGATGTTCTGGCAGAATTTGCTTTGGATGGGAGGCACCGCGATCGTCGGGATCGCCGCCGGCCTCGTCATTTCTGCACTCGTTAACAGTCCAAAGACGGCGATCAATATTATTCCAATGATCCTCATCCCGAATATCATACTCGGTGGGGCGCTGATCAAATACGATGAGATGAACCGCAGTCTCGATATCGTCGAGAACATCCGGAATTGGTTTTCAGCCGCTGAAAAAGACGCCGAGGCAAGCCAGCTCAAGGTGCCGTTTATCTGTCATCTCATGCCGCTGCGCTGGAGTTACGAGGCAGTCATCATTTCGCACGCCGAGCACAATCCGGCGAGTCGACTGACGAACCGAGTGGAGTCGGAAATTCAATCATTTGCTGAGATTCCAATCACGCAGGAGCTCACCGAAGATCAGTCTGACTATCTCAATCAATTGAAATACTCCCTCGCGGTGATTCATGGGCTCACGGGGGACTCCCCCAAGTCGGTCAATCGTCAGCTGCGACACATCGAGAAGTCTCTCCGGGCACGGACGTTCGATCCCGATCCAATAGCGACTCTGAGTCGAGAGCTGCGGGAGCGCGAGGACGAGCAAGGGATCGCCCTGGTGCTCGAGAGACTGGAGACCGTTCCGGATCTTCCAATCGACGAGGCCGCCAGACTGGCGGAAGAAGTTCGCGAATCTATCGAGACCGGGAAACCGGTAGAGATCCCAACTGAAGAGCCAGCTGAAGCGCAAGAGGTCGAACCCCAGAGCTACACCGCTGGTCAGCTTTATCTGAATGAGAAAGTGCAGGACCTTTACAATCGCGCCGAGGTCGAGAGGGTCGACTACCGACGTCAATCCCGTCCACCCAATGTGTTCTTTGGGAAAGAGCGCCACTTCCAGTTTCCTATTCGCAGCGAGGAGCCTTGGTTTGCCTTCTCAATTGAGACCTTGCGCCTCAACATTCTTGCCCTGCTCGCCTTCATACTCGTGGGCGCACTTCTCCTGAGAGTCTGCCTGGCGCGGCAACTGCGAAAAGTCTGATATTCAGGGGCGCCGCTTCCGGAAGATGCCGAAAATGCCGCCGCCTTGTCTCACTTCGCGCTGCCGGGTCTCGGCCTGAGGTTCGGCTGCTCCCGCGGCCGGATTTTCCGCGGCGCGCACTGGTTCGGCACTTGCCGTGCCGTAACCACCGCCAGCAAAGATCGGCTTGATCGGCTCCCGGAAAGTCCAATCATCGGCGGTCTCTTCATCGACTTCGATCTTGATCTCTTCGGCACGCTGGCGGACTTCCTCGTAGTTTTCTTCGGTAAGGTATTCTTTGAGGAATTCGCCAATTACCGGTGCTGCCATCTTTCCTCCGCTGACTTTCTCACCCGGATTCCCTTCGTAGATCACCGCAAAGGAGTAGACCGGATACTTCGATGGGAAGTAGCCCGCAAACCAAGCCAGGTTTTGCTCTTGAGCTGGTTTCCATTGGCCAGTCCCGGTTTTTCCCGAGACGGTGATTTTGTGATAGGCAGATTTTCCGGTCCCATTACCGGCATTCACGACATCAAACATGCCCCGCTGAATGGCTCTCAGAGAATAGTTGTCGACGTGAAGACGATTGACGACTTCTCGTTGGATCGAACTCTCGATCTCATGATTGTAGTCCTGAGTCTGGAGGACGAGTCGGGGCTTGAGCACTTCCCGACCGTTCCCGACCGCAGCCATCATTCGTGCGACCTGCAACGGCGTCACGAGGACACGCCCCTGGCCGATACTCATGACCGCTTCCTCACCATCGGACATCGAGTAGCCAAGCTCCTCGAGCCAGTATCGATTATTTGGGACAAAACCGGGAACGTCGTTCAGCGGGATTCCGGTCCTCTTCCCGAGGCCGAGTCGGTCGGCCATGTAGCTCATTGAATCGGCACCGGCGCTGATCGAGACTTCGTAGAACCAGGTGTTGCACGAGCGGGTCAGCGCTGCGACCACATTCATGTAGCCCTCACCTTTTGTATGCCAGTTCCTCATTACCAAGTCTCCGATCTTCCAGGATCCAGGGCAGTCGAAGGTGTCTTGAGGAGTGATGTATCCGCTTTCAAGATAGCCAAGAGCGGTTGCTACTTTGAAGGTCGAAGCGGGTGGGTAAGTCGCCCGGAAGGCCCGCGGAAAGAGTGGCTTTTCGGGATCCTCAAGCAGGGCGGTGTAGTTTTCCTGCGAGATTGAAGGAATGAATAGATTCGGATCAAACTGCGGGTAGCTGGCCATTGCCATGACATCGCCATTCCGCACATCCATGATCACCATCGCTCCGCGATTCATTTTCTCAGCAAGGAGGCGCTCGCAGATATTCTGCATCTCAAGATCGATCGTCGTCACGACGTTGTGACCTGGCTGAGGCCGGGAGAGAACATCCTCTTTAATCTTAGTACCATCTCCCTCGAACAGCACATTGATGCGGCCAGGCTTACCTTTCAGATCAGGTTCAAAAGACTGCTCGAGACCTTGCACTCCGATGCCCTCGCCCCAGAGAGGTTCGTCTGAGGTGATTGGACCAGTCGCTTGGGGTGGGCGTTTCCCGACATAACCGATCACGTGACTGAGCGTTTCATTCTGAGGGTAATGCCGCAAGTAGACCGGGTGCAGGACAAGGCCATCCATCCGCTGGCGCTGGAGCTCCTCGACCTCCTCCTCGGAGAGGACTGAGGAGAACATCAGCGGAAACCACCGTCGATCCCGATAGTGGTCGACGACCCGCTCGGCTGAGGGTTGCCAGTCTGTGCCGAGCAGATTGTTGACGTGATTCACTCTCGCGAGTGCGTAGCGAATGATGAGCGCCTCGGACGCATTTTCCCCGAGGAAGGGGAAGTTCAAGGCGGCATAGTAGGCGACCTGATTTTGCGCCAGCGGATAGCCATTGCGGTCGAGAATCTGGCCGCGAGGTGCCGGTATTGAAAACGTAAAGGTCCTCGCTTCGGTCCGCGTCAAAACCGAAGACCCGAGTTGGCCGGGCTTGGTCGGTGTTGATTTTTCGGTGAAGTCTCGCGACGGCACGGGAACGGTCATCTCATCTTGAGGGATCATTCGCTCGATTACCGCCTGGATGGTCTCGTCCTCGGCTACGACCTGTTCCACATCGGCACCTTCAGTCATTGCCTCGGCCATGGCTTCTTCCTGCTCTTCGGTGGCCTCGGTCTCGGTCGCCATCTCAGCTGGAATCTCAACCGCAGTGACATCTTCACCTGGGAGAATGAACCCCGTAGCGGGCTCTGCCGGATCGGCCGGTAGCGCAGGATAATCTTCAAGCGCGACAGGGTCGCTGACACCGCTTTCAACCTGGCCCATCACGCCGATGCTCGATGCCGCGAGCAGCCCCGAAATCAAAGACGGAAAGAGCAAGGGGAGGTCGGAGGGAATTCGCTTCATAGTCGCGTGATATCAGTGCCTTGGTAGCATGCACTGGTTTTGACGGCCCCACAATGGCCAATCGGATTCCTTCGATACGGAGGTTTCCTCAGTGGGTTTTCAAAAAATGCACGATTTCGTGCGCGAGTTTTTCGTTAATGCCGTTGATCGAGGCGAGGTCGTCGGCTTCGGCCTGACGCATCCGGGTGACGGATCCGAAGCGTTCGAGGAGGCGTTCCTTACGAGAGCGGCTGATCCCCGGACAATCATCGAGGATGCTTTCCTCTACCCGGCGCTTCATCAGCAATTGATGATAGCCATTCGCGAAGCGGTGCGCTTCGTCTCGAATCCGTTGCAGCAGTTTGAGAGCGCCCGTTTTGTGAGGGATTAAAAGTGGGTCCGATTCTCCTGGCCGAAAAACCTCCTCGCGTTGCTTTGCAAGACCGATCACCGGGAGGTCATGCAGCCCGAGTCGCTGTAACTCACGCACCGCCATACTGAGCTGGCCTTTACCCCCGTCGACAATGACGAGATCGGGAAGGCGAACGAAGGGTTTTCTCTTTTTGTCTCCCTCGGATTGATGACCAACAACTTGTTCCTCAATTCTCCGCATCGCCTCGAGAGGGCCTTCCTGAGTTTCATCAGCCGCATCCTCGCCGACATGTTCGCGAGCTTCGAGCAAGATCCGGGAGTAGCGCCGGCGGATTACTTCTGCCATGGAGGCAAAGTCGTCCTGACCGGTCACGGTTTTGATCCGGTAGCGTCGGTAGTTGGAGTTGTCGGAAACGCCGTTTCGAAATCGGACCATCGACGCGACAATGTGGTTCGATGAGATGTTTGAAATGTCGAAGCACTCCATGACCGCTGGGAGCCGCTCCATTTGCAGATACTCCTGCAGCTCGCGGACATCGGCCTCAGGGTTGATTGCCTTTCCGGGCACGCCACGCTTTTTGAATTGCCGCGTTGGCCGGAGGGTCTTTTTGAGATTTTCGATCATGTCCCGAAGCTCAGCCGCTCGCTCGAAATCGAGGGCGGCGGCGGCTTCCTGCATTTCCTCCTCGACGGATCGAAGCAGATCTTTCGAGTGACCTTTGAGGAACTCGCAGGCCTGCTCGACCCGAGCGATATAGTCTTCCCGATCGACCCGCCCGATGCACGGCGCGGCGCAGTTCTTGATGACATCGTTGTGACAGTGCTGGTAATCCTTTTGTCCCGGATTCATCGGACGGCAATTGCGCAGCCCGAATTCCTTGTTCATCCACGAGATGGTTTGTCGCAGGGCACCAGAGTGGGCGAAGGGGCCGAAGTAGCGAGCCCCGTCATCTTTCTTCACGCGGGTGAGTTGAAACTTCGGCCACGGCTCCTCGAAGTGGACCTTCACGAGCAGGAATCGTTTGTCGTCACGAAAGGCGACATTGTATTTCGGGCGGTATTCCTTGATCAGCTTGCCCTCAAGCAGGAGCGCTTCCGGCTCATTTCTGACCTCGTGGACCTCGAAGTCCCAGATGCTCTCAATCAAGGCGCGAGTTTTGTGCTCCGCCATCCGCTGGCGTGAGGGCGTGAAGTAAGAAGCGAGGCGCTTCCGCAGGTCACGGGCTTTCCCGACATAGATCACCTTCCCGAGCCGGTCCTTGTGCAGGTAGACTCCAGGCTTGTGGGAAACGTCCCGCAGCTTCTTCTGGAGATCCGGTTTGGCGTCGCTCGGCATCGATCACTTATCGGTTACGGTCGCAAATGATGCTCAGGCGTTCAAATGGAGAGGTGGAGCAATTGATGAAAAGTGCCTCTGAAACCCTAAATGGTTCGGGATTGTTGACTAATTTTCGCCTTTCCCATAGTTGTCAGAAGGCTTAGGTTTCAGCGATTTATGAAGCGACTGACCCTTTTTTCCGCTGTTTTCTTTGTTTCCCATTGCTTCAACCCAGCCCACGCTGATCCCAAATCCGAAGACTTAGCTCCGGGATTGCACCGAGTCGAGACGGGGGAAATCGAAGTGACAGTCGAGTTGGAGGGCGTCTTCAACTCGACGCTCAATACCCCGATAGCGATGGACCTGCAGCGTTGGGGCGATCTCACGATTGCCGAAATCGTGCCGCCTGGCACGGAGGTGAAGAAGGGCGATGTGCTGATCCGGTTTGAAACCGATCGACTCAAGAAAGCGATCGAAGATCTTGAAGCCTCCCTCCCCTTGGCGCGCCACAGTTTCGAGTCAGCTGAAGCAGCGCTGGCGCACCTCGAGAAAACCACCCCGATTACCTTGGAGCAGTCTCGGCGGAGCAAGACCGAAGCAGAGCAGGATCTTGCTTATTTCGAAGACGTGAGCCGGGGGATGCGCGAGCGCGACGCACGTGAAGACCTCAAGTCGACTGAGCAATACCTAGCCTACGCCGTCGAGGAGCTGGAACAGCTCAAGGCGATGTATGAGGAGGATGATCTCACCGAGGAGACCGAAGAGATCATCCTGCAACGAGCCCAGAACTCGGTCGACAATTATGAGTGGATGCTGGAGCAGACCAAAGCTCGCACTGACCGCACGCTGAGGACTTCCATCCCGCGCGAGCATCGGCAGCTCACCAGCAGTCTCGAGCTGCGACAGCTTCAGTGGAGAGAAAAGGAACGGACGGCACGCGCTGCGGTCGAGAAAGCCCGACTTGAGCTCGCCGGGAAACATCGCGAACTAGAGGCGCTCGAACAAAATCTCTCCGAGCACCAGGAAGACCTCAAGGCTCTCACGGTCACCGCGCCGGTCTCCGGAATCGTTTACTACGGCTCGAATCTAAGGGGCAAGTGGGTCACGGCGAGTGCGATCGAGCGGAAGCTCTTTCCAGGTGGCAAGGTTACGATGCGGGAAGTTTTGCTGACGATTGCTGATCCTGATCGACTCGCACTCGCCTTGACCATACCTGGCGGGAAACTGAAAGACCTCGTCAAGAAGCAAGAGGGGACTGTCAGCCCGAAATGGAACGACGATATTGAAATTCCGGCGACCCTCGGGGCGATTTCCTACGTTCCGCTTCCAGACGGGAATTTTGCGGCTTCTGCCGAGCTTCGCACCGGCGGGATTGAAGCGCCGCTCAGTCCAGGAATGAAAGCAGTCGCTGAGGTCATAGTCTATCAATCAGACAAAGCGCTGCTGATACCGGAAGCAGCTGTGAAAACTGAGGACGATGAGTCCCACGTTACCCTCGAAAGCGGCGAGAAGCGTAAGGTCG
This sequence comes from Verrucomicrobiota bacterium, assembly GCA_039033935.1. Taxonomy (GTDB): domain Bacteria; phylum Verrucomicrobiota; class Verrucomicrobiia; order Verrucomicrobiales; family DEV007; genus Arctic95D-9. The sequence continues at coordinate 364 of JBCCBR010000072.1, read as the reverse complement.
AGTTGGGTTTCCGCGAGGACGATCAAGTCGAAGTCCTCAAGGGGCTTAAGACCGGAGACATCATCAAATTACCCGGTGAAGAAGAGAAATCAGACGATGAGCCAGCTGCATCGGATAGCGAGAAAGAGTCTCCTGAAAGCGAGGAACCATCCGGCAAGCCGAAGGGCAAAGACAGCGATCGAGAAAAGGCCAAAGGTAAGGAGAAGGCGCCCAAGCCAGCTCCAAAACCAAAACAGGCACCGAAGCCGCAAACCGAGGAAGAAGCCTGAATCCACGTTCTCCTCTACCCTGACAATGAACTCACGGTGGTTTATTCTGGGAGCCTTTCTCGGTCCGGCTCTGTGGCATTGCTCCGGCCATGCTG
>JBCCBR010000071.1:0-10697 GCA_039033935.1 Verrucomicrobiota bacterium | reverse complement strand
GCGCCGTCGAAGTCCTGCGTTTGGATTCTCGAAACATCGGTCAGTAATTCTGAGCCTTCGACCACGGCCAGTTTTACAGAAGTGCCTCCAAAGTCGATTCCGAGAACGGGCGAGTGATTCATGGCTGTGGGTTGAGTCGGGCAATCCGGAGCAGGCCATCCATGGTGAGGTAGGGTTCGACCGATCCGATCTCCGGCAGATCGCCCGCTATCAAACCTGCATATCCTCCCGTCGCAATCACTTTCGGAACGCACCCAAGCTCTTCTCCAGTTCGAGCAAGGATTTCCCTGACAAGACCGCGGTATCCATGAAACGCACCCGAGAGCATCGCCTGCTCAGTCGATTTTCCGATCGCTGAATCCGGCGGCACCAACTCAATTTCCGGTAGCAGCGCAGTGCGCTGGTGCAGGTAGTGACGCATCGCATCGAGGCCGGGGGCAATCACGCCACCGAGATAGGCTGGGCGCTGATCGATTAAGTCGAATGTCACGGCCGTGCCAAAATCGACAACCGTGACCGCCTCCCCTGGAAATCGCTGCGCTACTGCGGCCGCGTTTGCTAATCTGTCGGCGCCGACTGTCTCAGGGTCAGGGAAATCAATAACGACTCCGAGAGCGACCTCATGGGTGACTTCGATCAGCGGTCGATCTGCTACTGCCTCGCGCAAGGCTTCAACGTTTCCGGGGACGACCGAGGCGAGGACTGTTGACCGCCACTCCCAGTCCTGAAGCAGCTCTTCCACGGTTGCTCTTGAGATTTCTCGCGACGATAGAGCCCGGTGGTCGAGCAGGCTATCCTCGGAGGCAAGCGCGAACTTCGTCCGAGTGTTATTGTTTTTGATCAGTAAGTAGGTGCCACTCTCCATTGGCAAAAATTTGACCTAGCCCGCGCTTGTTTGAGAGCACATTAAACTGCTGAGATGATAGTTGAACGGCTCTAGGAAATCGATTTGCCGCTTTCAGGCAGTGGGATCGACGATTTATCGGTCTCGTCGTTGCCTCCTGAGACCATAGTTTGGATGCCGTTTGTCATGGCGCAAGACTGCGACCCAGATGCCGAAAGTGTCAACCTCGTAAAGGAAGTGATATGGGAACGTATCCAATGATGCTCTTCGGTATCCACCGTCTGAGAAGTGATGTCCTTCGGGGCGCTCTCGAATCTGAGTGACGCAATCTTCGACAGCTGTGAAAAACCGATCGCCCAGAATGCGTCCGCCTTCCGATTCGTAGTACTCCAACGCTCGGCGGATGTCCCGGGGAATCAGCCTGTGGAATGTCAGTTCCACAATCTATCGACCAATTTCGGATTTTACTTCATCCCAGTTCATTCGAGATTCTGGAATGGCCCGCATCTCGGCAAGGCGGCGGGAGGCTTCTTCGGAGCCGTCATCAAGGTCTGAAAGGACAACAGGAAGAGAAACAAGCAAATCGGCCAGGAGCTCAAACCGCTGATCCTCAGGCAAATTTTGTGCGCTCTTCCTCAACTCCTCAACAGTCATCGGAGCAGGATACACCTCTGTTGAGCGCTGGGCGAGACTTCTTTTAGGCCGGCAGTAAAAGAGCTATTGGTTGAGCGAGGCTTCAAACGTTTCACCCCCCAATGTTACCAGCAATCGATCGGCTGGTGGATTGGTTAGCCAGAGGTCGATCGTGGCTGTGCGCTGCTCGGTGGGGCTCAGCGCGATCTGCTCTCGAAAGGGTTTGAAAAACCAACCCAACTCTGCGCCGGATTCGGTTTCGACAGCGACAGTCGATTCGTTCAGCTCGATGGTCTGCTCGCTCGGGGAGAGACCTTCGAGAGCGAGTTCGATTCGCCAGCCGGAGTCCGAGCGTTCCGCGATTTGAGCTGAAACATTGAGCGCGGTTTGCGCCTCTTGTGACCCTATTACTTCGCCGCTATCTGGCTCACTTACAGGATCTGATGAAACGGATAGATTTCCCTGAGGGGGATCGTTTGAATCTACCAGCTCACCGCTGTCGCTGCAGGTAGCGAAGGCTATCACGGCAACGATCAAGGCGATCAGAGCCCAGATTTCGACTCTCGCAAAGACGACAAGAAATTTCATCAATTCAGTCCAGGCAGGATCAAGCCCTCCAAAATAAAAGACAAGCCAACTTTTTTACCCCGGTGGGTCTGCTCAGAGCTTCCGCCAAAGCCGCCATTTGTGACGAGCGACCAGTTTCAGAGTCAGGGCGGCGTCGGCCAGTGACCTCCTCAACAAACGTTTTTCGAAACGTCGGGGCGAGCTCAGTACTGGGGGACCGATCAGGACTGTCGGACCGAGACGCCGCAGTTTCAGGGAGAAATCAATATCCTCGCCCTGGCCAAAACTCTCCGAAAATCCTCCCGCCTCCTCGAAGGCACTGCGCCGTGCGAAGATGCCTTGATCGCCAAGGATCAGTCCGGTTCGTCTCGATCGAGTCCAGGCGACCCGCGATGTCCAAAGAAGCCAGCTGGAAGGGCTGTCAAAGTAGCGTTCGAAACCACCGCCGAGATAATCGGGATGGTCCTGCATCGCAGTCGCCATCGCATCGAGCGTCTCGGGCTTCACTCGTGTATCGGCATGGACAAACAACAGGTTCTCACAATCGATCTCGGCAGCTCCCTCGTTCATCTGCGCGGCTCGTCCCTGCTGTTGAGACGAGATGACCCTCGCCCCAGCTGATTCGGCTAGTGCTAGGGTTTCATCTTTACTCCCGCCGTCAACAACCAGGACTGGTCCGTCGCACCAGGCAAGCAAGGGCTCGAGGGTCGATCCGATTGACTTTTCTTCATCAAGCGCCGGAACGACGATGCCCCAATTCTCCGATAGGGATTCGGCTCCACTCATCCACTGGTGGGGAGACGATTGGTCCGTTTCCTGACGATACCCCAGACCAAAAAGGCTGCCCCGATTCCGATCATGAAAGTGGAATAAAATTGCCCGCGGGTAAGTCCGAGAATCCTCTCCGCGTCGGGCTCTCGCAGGTTTTCGATCCCAATTCTCGCAACCGCGTAGCCAATAAAAAAGATCCCGGTGAGGACTCCGTGATAAAGGTTTTTCCACCTCAAGCGGATTACCAAGAGCACCACAAACAGCAGCAGCCCCTCGCAAAGGGCCTGATAAAGTTGCGAAGGATGTCTCAATGTCAGGATCTCACCAAGGCGTTCGCGGAATGCCGGATTGTCCCGCGAGGTCTCGATCAGCTCGGTGACGATGGCTTGGTGGGCACTCAGTCCCTTGCTGGCGGCCACTGCCGCAGCATCAGAAACCCGTTCGCTCAATCCTGGGGCGATGTCTTTCGCCTTTTCAGCGAGCTCAACCAGCATGGCTTCCGGGTAGCGCCAACCACTCCAAATTCCGTCTCGGGTAACACTCTCGCGAAGCTCTTCAGGAAACTTCATCGCCAGTCGATGAGAGGTCTCGCGGCCGTAGAGCTCACCGTTTACAAAGTTGGCAAGCCTCCCGAAGAACAAGCCGATCGGAGCGACCGTGACGAGATTGTCGCCGAGACCTGTCCAGGATATCTTCTTCCAGCGTGAGTAGAACAGGGTCACCAGTATGAGTCCGGCGATTCCGCCGTGACTCGCCATGCCACCGCCAAGGAAGTTGAAAAAGCTGAGTGGATTTGATCGGAACTCATCGAAATTGTAGAGCAGCATGAACCCGAGTCGACCGCCTAACATGACACCAACAAAGGCACAAAGGGTGATAAAGTCGGCCACCTTGTCTTCGCGAAGCTCGCAGGCTCCGAGACGGACAAACCACCTCAGTAGGAAAAATGCGACCACGAAAGCCGCTACATAAGCGAGTCCATACCAGCGCAGCCCGAAGCTCTCGCTGAAGCGAATCGCAAATGGGCTGAGGTGGTGGATGTAGGTCCCGAGTAGAGCGCTCATTCCCGGCGAGCTTCACCCGCACACCCACAGTGGCGCAAGTGGGGAATCACCCCGATTTTGCGATGTCGGCTCGTCGAGATTTTTTCACTCTTCTCGAGAGAAGGTCACAAACCGGGGGAAGGTATCGCGGACGAAAGTCGGACTCGACTCAATCGAAACCGTCATCGGGCCTTTGGGTAGCGTGTAGATTCCCAGATCGAGCGTGCTGCTGCCCTTGGTCAGCGTGCCGCTGGCGACCTGATCACCCATCGTGACGGTAATTTCCCTCTCACCAGGTGCCTCTGCGAAGCGAACTTCCAGCAGCGCGCGGTGCACAGTGAGAACATCCACGAACCATTTCCCGTCTTCTCCCCAGCCAGGACTATCCGGCGCGACGCGCCAGTCCTGAAGCGAGAGGTCGACAACCGGCTCTGAATCTGCGCCAAGACTGATGCGGGGCGGAGCAAAATTATCCGGGCGAGTTGTCGAAACATCAGCGAGCCAGTCAGCGTAAATCGAGCGGAGCTCTTCTACTTTCTCGGGCTTCGTTTCGCTGAGGTCATTCTCTTCTCCGGGGTCTTCGCGGATTGCATAGAGTTCGAACTCAGGAGCGTTTTCGGGAAGGCTTTCATTCCCAAAACCGCTATCGCGGACCAGCTTCCAATCTTCAGTGCGCACTGCGATGTGATGTTCTGGAACTGGCTCATTCCCGCGATGGGTCTGGATGATGATGGCGCGATCTTGCCACGACTCGGGTTCTCCCTCGAGCAGTGGCAATACATTGATCCCGTCGAACTTGACGTTCGAGGGCGGCTCAGCTCCGGCCGCGGCGAGGAGTGTTGGCATCATGTCAATGTGGGCTGCGATTCGATCGCTGGAGTGTCCGGCCTCGAATCGCTTCGGCCAGCGCGCGTAAAAGCAGGTTCGGATTCCACCTTCGTGGACATTGGACTTCGATCCGCGAAATGGACCGACATAGCGTCTCGAGTTCGGTCCGTTGTCGGTGAAGAAGAGAACAATGGTGTTTTCCTTGAGACCAGAGCTTTCGAGAAAGGCATCGAGTTTGCCCACATTTTCATCAATGTTCTCAATCATCGCAAAGACGCGGGCGACGGTGTCTTTATGCCGATCGTTGTTGCCGCCGTTCAGAATCGGCTCGAGGTCGATCGACTGGTAATACTCGAGCAGTTCCTCAGGCACATCATGGTAGGGGCCGTGAGGAGCGTTCGGCGGGATGTAGGCAAAAAATGGCTGACCACTTGCGGCACTTTTCTCCATGAATGCGATCGCGTCGTCGAAGTAGATGTCCGTGCAGTAGCCCTCCCGCCGGACTGCTTCGCCGTTGCGAAACAGAATCGGATCGGTGTAGCGCCGCTCGTTGGCGATCGGTTCGGATGGCTGCGCGAGACCCCCTCCGCGGTGGATCAGGACTTCGTCGAAACCCTGATCTTGCGGACGCATCGGGTGATTGTCGCCGAGATGCCACTTTCCAAAAATGCCGGTGGCGTAGCCTGCGGCCTGGAGAGCTTCCGCCAGCGTCACCTCGTCTGGGTCCATCATCGAACGTCCCTTGAAGGTATCGATGCAACGAGTCCGGTGATTGTAGCGCCCCGTCATGAGACAAGCCCGGGTCGGCGAGCAAACCGGGCTCACGTAAAAATCGCTTAGGGTCGCCGCTTCACTTGCGAGGCGATCGAGATGGGGAGTGCGAATGACTTCGTTTCCAGTCGCACCGAGGTCGCCATAGCCCATGTCGTCGGGCATGATCATGATGATGTTAGGGCGATCGTCCGCGTGGAGTGTCGAGACGAGGGCGAATAAGAAAAGGCAAAACCAGCGCATGGGCACAGCGTGACTGAGTCTTGATCGGCTGTCGACGCCGCGATAGCGGGGAGCTTGATCCGGCTCGCCGGATTTTTGGGAGGTGGGACCACGGGTCTCAGGCCCGATTCATTGCCGGACTTCTGATCAGGAAATCTCGACCAAGTTCTTTGCCGAGATTGGAGTTCACTTTTCGATCACTGGCTCGGGCACCTCGTCTTTCGGGAGAAATGCCGCGAGCTGCTCTTTGACCGCGGTGGAGTCGGGGTCCCCCGCAAGGTTGGTCCATTCGTAGGGGTCTTCGCGGTTGTGGTAAAGCTCTTCGGTGCCATTGGCATAGCGGATGTATCGGTGAGTCTCCGACCTCACTGAGTGGTTTCCCCGGCCGTGCGTGGTAATCGCGGGAAGGTCCCAATCCGCAGCGGGATCCTTCAGCAGCGGGACGATGCTGGTGCCCTCGACATGGGACGGCACTTCAAGACCGGCCAGCTCGCAGAGGGTTGGGTAGAGGGACATCAAATCAACTGGCTTCGACGACTGGGTGCCAGCCTCCGTCATCCCTGGCACCACCCAGATCAGGGGTGTGCGTGTCGTCTCTTCCCATAGAGCAAATTTTCGCCAGTGCTGTTTCTCGCCGAGAGACCAGCCATGATCAGTCCAGAGCACGACGATCGTGTTGTCCTGATGCGGGCCTGCCTCAAGTGCGTCGAGCACCCGTCCCACGTTCATGTCGGTGTAAGCGACGGTCGCGAGGTAAGACTGAATCGCTGCCTGCCAGCGACCGGTTTCGAGAAATTTGGCGTGATCTCTCCCCGGCGCTGCCATTTTCACACCGGCCGGTGGGATATCATCAAGATCATCCTCGCGGTGCGGTGGCAACTCAATCTCATCCAGCGGAAAATCCTCGTAGTACTTCCGTGGTGCGACAAAAGCGAGGTGTGGTTTAAAGAGACCACAAGCGAGGAAGAATGGTTTGTCACTATCCTCGCGGAGGCGATCGATGCAGTAGTTTGCTGAGTGCCAGTCGGCGAGGTCTTCGTCTCGAAGCTCAGGAAATGTCTTCTCGACAAAGTAGCCGTCGTACTTGCTGACTCCACGACCGCTGTTGCTCAGACCCTGTGTATCCATGTATTCACTCCACTCGGCCGGGTAAACGCGTGATGAGTGGTAAATCTTCCCAGCGCCCGCGACATGATACCCTGCTCTCAGGAACTGAGCGCTGAGCCCTTCCCCGGCAGCCTGATGGTTCTTCCACTGATGCCCATTCTTGTAACACCCGGATGTCCAGGGGCGACGGCCTCCCATCAGTGCGCAGCGAGAGGGCTCGCAAGCGGGGACCGCGGTATGAGCGTTCGTGAAAGCCACTCCCATCGCAGCGAGACGGTCGATGTTGGGAGTCTTCGCCTGTGGGTTGCGTCCGAGATGACCCACCCAATGGTTCAGATCATCAATCGCGATAAAGAGAACACTGGGACGATCGTCTGCCGAGCCTGAGTTCAGCAGCCCAACGAAAAAGAGAAGAATCAGAACGCACCTCATGCAGCGGTCTGCCTATCGATTTTTCTCGGTTTCGTCAATTCAAACTGGATCGACCTGCCCGATGCTTACTTTAGGAGAAAGTCGGACTTCACCAAGACGGTGCTTTGTGAAACGGTGGAACATTGATTGAAACGATGTAAAAAAATTTTCTATCGATTGGTAAGCGATGAGACTTCCCGATACGCTGTCTTCGCAATGGCCGGAAAAGCTTCCCTTACCAGCAAACATATCCGACGCGTTCTCTCTGGAGAATCGGTCGAAGAGATCGAGCAGGGTCTTGCTCTGGATACCTCGCAGCGCCCGCCGCGCTTCCCGGCAGGAGCTTCGGTCGGAGACGAGTCGGTTGCGCGGCGAAGGAATTACCTGGAGAAATTTACGGAAGGACGTGCACACGATCTCCCGATGCAGGGAAATGCTCAAGCGTGGTCTGGGAACATAGAGAATCTGGTCGGCACCGTGTCACTTCCGGTTGGCGTCGCGGGACCGTTGCGAGTGCGTGGGCTTTTCGCGAGAGGCGATTATCCGGTCCCGCTCGCGACCACTGAAGCGGCGCTGGTCGCTTCCTATCATCGTGGAGCATCGCTCGTTACCGCGGCTGGGGGATGCCGTAGCTTTTTACTTTATGAGTCGGTTAGTCGAGCGCCCGCGTTCGCATTTCGATCCCTCGTTGAACTTGGCAAGTTTGTCCTCTGGGCAAGCGAATCGATCGAGGAGTTTCGACGAGTCGCGAGTGAAACGACCCGGCACGGAGAGCTGGTTGATATGGGGGTAGCGGTTGAGGGGAATCACGTCTACCTGGACTTTGAATTCACGACAGGTGACGCCGCCGGCCAGAACATGGTCACGATCGCAACGCAGGCGATATTCGACTACATCCTAGATCGTTCGCCAGTCGCGCCGAGCGAAGCCTACGTTGAGGGGAACTATTCGGGGGACAAGAAAGCGAGCGCGCAATCCTTCACCAGTGTCCGTGGGAAAAAGGTCACCGCCGAGTGCATCATTTCTGCCGAGCTGATTCAAAAACGTCTCCACACCACGCCGCAGGGTATGGTCGACTATTGGAAGATGTCGGCTCTCGGCGGTGTGCTGAGCGGGACTGTTGGGGTCCAGGGACACTATGCCAATGGCCTCGCTGCACTCTCCCTCGCGACCGGTCAGGATGTCGCCTGCGTTGCGGAATCAGCAGTCGGGGTCACGCGCATGGAGTTGGTCGATGACGGGTCGCTCTACACTTCGGTGACCCTCCCTAACCTTATCTTCGGAACAGTCGGTGGTGGCACGGGGCTCCCCGATCAGAGTCGCTGGCTTTCTCTGATGGATCTCGCGGGTGTCGGTAAAAGCGCTGCCCTTGCCGAGGTGTGTGGAGCATTGCTACTCGCCGGGGAGCTTTCCATCATTGGGGCCATGGCGTCGGGTGATTTCACAAAGGCGCATCGCCGACTGGCTCGGGAGAAGAGTGGAGCGACTCATTCAACAGATCAGGAATGAAGAACCGATGGTGGATCTACCAGAGAGAGCGTTTTCCTCTCTTGGCTCACGGCTTGCTCATCGCCGCATTCAGCTCGTCGGCAGTTTGCTTTTCGAGTTTGCTGCGTGGGAATGCCGCGCTCCCAGCGCTAGGCTCCCTCGCGGTCGCTTTCGTGACCTGTCTTCTCTTTTTTCTCCAGCTCCGAATCGCAGACGAGTTCAAGGATTTCGAGGAGGACTCGCAATACCGCCCCTATCGACCGGTGCCTCGAGGCCTCGTTAAGTTGCGTGAGCTGGGGATCATCTTCGTTCTCGCTGCTCTGGTTCAGGCCCTGCTCGCGCTGCTTCTGGAACCGAGATTGTTGATCGTGCTCGTGGTGGCCTGGATCTATCTCGGTCTGATGTCGGTCGAATTCTTTGCTCGAGATTGGCTTGTGGCACGACCGATTACCTATCTCTGGACCCACATGCTGATCATGCCGCTGGTCGACTTTTATGCGACGGCATGCGATTGGCTGCTTGAAGACATTTCGCGCCCTCCTTCTGGTCTGGGGTGGTTCCTCGCAGCCAGTTTTTTCAACGGTTGTGTGATTGAGATTGGTCGCAAAATTCGACAACCGAGCGACGAAGAGGCGGGCGTCCGCACCTACTCAAAACTCTGGGGTCAAAGTCGAGCCCGCTGGGTCTGGTTAATCCTTGTGTTAGTTACCGGAGTCTGTGCCAGCCTGGCAGCCTTTCAGATTGGGTTCCTGGTTCCAGTAGCTCTCGGGCTTTTGATCATATGGGTGGTTGCGGTCGTTATTTCGAAGAATCCAAAACGGATCGAACTTGTCTCAGGCCTCTGGACCATCGCTCTCTATTTGTTACTCGGGCTCGTGCCGATTCTTATAAAATGAAAAGGGAGGAGACTCAGGTTGCTGTGGTTGGTGGGAAAGCAGCCGCGCTGGGGCGAATGCTCGATGCGGGATTTCCTGTGCCAGCATTTTTCGTGTGCCCTGATGGGGTTCCCGACGACCTTTCCGAAAAGCTCGCCAGTCTCGGGGGCAATTGCTTTGCCGTTCGCTCCTCCGCTGTCAGCGAAGACTCTGCTGCTCAATCCTACGCCGGGCAATTTGAGAGCTTCCTCTTTGTCAGCGCCGATGAGGTTGCGGAGCGGATCTCAGACGTAGAGCGCTCCGGCGAAGCGTCGCGTCTGGAGCACTACGCTGGCTCGGCCTCTGAGCGTCCTCGGGTCGTGATTCAGAAGATGATCGATGCGGTGGAATCGGGGGTCGCGTTCTCAGCCGATCCGGTGACCGGCGATCGGGATACCGTTGTTGTCTCGCGCACCTCGGGAACGGCTGAAAAGCTCGTTTCGGGCGAGATTGATGGAGAAACGATGCGCTTTCGAAAGGGTGTCGGGGCTGAAGCGGATCCCCAATCGTCCGACGTGGTCGAGCTGGTTGCCCGGTGCGAATCGCTTTTTGGAACTCCTCAAGACGTTGAATGGTGTCGGGATCAAGATGGCAAACTTTGGGTAGTGCAGTCGCGTCCGATCACCGCGATGCCTCCGATTCGAAGGATCTGGGACAACAGCAATATTGCGGAAAGCTATGGAGGGATTGTTTCTCCGCTCACCTTCTCCTTTGCCCGCCGGGTCTACGCAGAGGTGTATCGGCAGTTTTGCCGAGTGATGGGAGTCCCGGAGAGTAGCATTTCGCGACAGCCGCAAATCTTCGATGACCTCCTCGATCGCATCGAAGGGCGAGTCTATTACGATCTCGGAAACTGGTATCGGGTATTGGCTCTGCTTCCCGGCTTCTCCTTCAACCGGGAGTTTATGGAGCAAATGATGGGAGTGAAGAAATCGCTTCCAGCTGAGTTTTCCGATCGCATCGCGGGAGAAGCGAAACGCGGGCGCTGGCGGGATGGGCTCGCCCTGCTCAGCTCGGTTTGTGGATTAGTGAGGCAGGCAGCCAGAATTGATAACACTCGCAGCGCTTTTCAACATCGCCTCGATCAGGCACTCGATG
>JBCCBR010000070.1:0-10752 GCA_039033935.1 Verrucomicrobiota bacterium | reverse complement strand
TACAAATTTACCTCCGGCACAGTGAATTTCCCAAAACCCCTGAATGCCTCCATACGGCCCATCCGGATCGCTATCCTGAGCTTCAGTTTGGGGCGCTGCAAGCAGGGCTATCGTGGCCAGCAGCCCGATTTGTAGTCCGAAAAAAAGATGTCTTAACATGTGCCGAGAGTAGCAAAACCGTTCGCTCTTGTCTGTCATTTTCGTTTTCAGCCTGAGATTCTTCAGATGATTGCCACGGATATTACGCGGAAATCAGCCATCGATTGCGTGACTCCAAATTCATGGGCCTCGAAGTAAGGTTAGGTCGGATGACGACAAGATGACCCGCTCTGATCGATTTCAGCTCCAGATAGCGGCTTTTGCCGCGCTGTCATGGTCGATACTTTCGGGTGTCAGTCCTCTGCAGGGCAGTCCGGAAACTCAGGCCTTCGACGGGAGTGCCCCGGATTTTGCCAAAGAGATCCGTCCGATCCTGTCCGATAAGTGCTTTTCCTGTCACGGCCCGGACGAAAAGCACCGCGGCGCCGGTCTCCGACTCGATCAGAAGGTTGACGCTTTCGCCGATCGTGACGGCATCATCGCCTTCGTGCCGGGCGATCTTGAGGCAAGCGAGTCTTGGTATCGAATCACCACTGATGATCCGATTGACTTGATGCCACCTCCAGAAATCAAAAAACCCCTCAGTGCGAAGGAACGCGATCTGATTAAGCGTTGGATCGAGTCGGGTGCCGACTGGTCCGAGCACTGGTCCTTTGAGCGGCCTCAAAAAGGAGAGGTCCCTCCTAACCGCGGGCCGATCGATCACTTTATCGAAACCTCGTTGGAGGACCAGAACCTAGACCCGTCCCCGCCGGCCGACCGACGTACCCTCTTGCGTCGGCTTTCCTTTGATCTCACTGGCTTGCCGCCGACGCCGGAGCAGCTCGCCTTGTTTGAAAATGACGATCGTCCAGACGCTGTCGAGCGGGAGGTAGACCGGCTTCTGGCAACCCCTCATTTCGGTGAGAGGATGGCTCTCTACTGGCTCGACGCAGCGCGCTATGGAGATACCTCGGTAATGCACGCCGATGGCCCTCGCACGATGTGGCCGTGGCGCGACTGGGTGGTCGATTCCTTCAACCGCAATCACCCATTCGATCAATTCTCAATCGAGCAAATCGCCGGAGATCTGATCCCGAACGCGACTATCGAGCAGCAAATCGCCTCTGGGTTTAACCGTCATCACCCTTCGTCTGATGAGGGCGGCGCGATTCCTGAGGAGCTCAGGGTCAGTTATGTCGTCGATCGGGTGAAGACGACCTCCAATGTTTGGCTCGGTCTCTCAATTGAGTGTGCTCAGTGTCATGACCACAAGTATGACCCGATCTCGCATAAGGAGTATTTTCAGTTTTACGCTTACTTCAACAACACCACCGACCCCGGGATGCAGACTCGGCGGGGAAACCAGATGCCTTTCATCGAAGTCCCTGATCCAGTTTACGACGCGCGAGTGGTTGAGTTGAAGAAGAAGTGGGAAACTGCCCGCGATGCGAGAGACTCGCATCGCGAGGCCGCAGCGCCGGCATTTGAGACGTGGCTTTCCGAGCAGGTCGTTGATCCCGGAACCTCAGAGGCACCTTCCGATCTTGCTCATTGGATACCTATTGTGGAGCCTCAGAAGAACGAGCTTCGCGACTATGCCTCTGGGCTCACAGGCAGTCTGCAAGCTCGCGGAGCTTTCAAAACGGTTGATCGAGAGAAGGGCGTTAAGGCGATCGAGCTGAATGGCCGCACCAGCTACGCGTTCGATGCCACTCCAGCACTGACCGAGAGCGAGCCATTCAGTTTTTCTGCCTGGGTCTGGCTACCCAAGCTCGGCACTGGAGCAATCCTTTCCCGACTCGACCCTGACAATGGTCACCGTGGCTGGGACTTTTATCTGCAGAGAGGAAAACCTGGTGCCCACATTATCAATCAATGGAACAGCGATGCCCTCAAGGTGGTCTCAGAGGTCGCCCTGAAGGAAAAGACCTGGCACCATGTCGTGGTCTCCTACGACGGGAGCCTCAAGGCAGCTGGCCTCACAATCTACATCGACGGGGAGCAAGTGGTTGCCACGGTCGAAGCCGATACTCTCACTTCCACAATCGAGCCTGGGGAGAAAATACCACTGCGGCTCGGGGCGCGTCACAAAGGCTCAGAGGTCAACGCTCGGGTCGACGACATTCGCATTTATCGGCGCGCGTTGAGCGCAACCGAGGTCGCTGCCGCGAAGCTCGATCCGATCAATGGTCTGCTCGTGAGGCCTCGCGAGCAGCTCACCGAAATCGATCGGCAGCTTCTCTTCTCACACTACCTCGGTGAAATCGACGACCAGTATAGCAAGCTTGCTGCTGCCGAGAGCAAAGCGCGAAAGGCTCATCGTGATGCCGTGGCGAAACCCACCACTGCGATGGTGATGGCTGACAATGCGCCCGACAAGATGCGGATGACCTACATCCTCGATCGCGGTCAATACGACTCCCCACAGGAGGACGAAGCGATTCCACCTGGTATTCCTGCCGCGCTTCCTCCGCTTCCAGCTGATGCCGAGCCCAATCGTCTCAGTCTCGCACACTGGTTGTTCAGCGAAGAGCAACCGTTGACGTCGCGAGTTGTCGTCAATCAAATCTGGCAGCTTTTCTTTGGCACGGGAATCGTCTCAACCCCGGGTGATTTTGGTGCGCAGGGGGATTTCCCAAGTCACCCTGAGTTGCTCGACTGGCTCGCTGTCGATTTCCGCGAAAACGGATGGGACCTCAAACGTCTCATCCGCCAGATCGTACTGAGCGAAACCTATCGGCAATCTTCTCAGGTGCGACCCGACGATCTCAAAGCTGATCCGGCAAATCGCTACCTCGCGCGAGCTCCCCGGCATCGACTTCAGGCGGAAATGATTCGGGACAACGCGCTCGCCATTTCAGGCTTGCTTGTTGACGAGCGCGGTGGTCCAGGCGTCAAGCCCTACCAGCCGCCAGGGCTCTGGGCCGAGGTCAGCCTCGGTGGTAACCCCAAGTTCGTCCAAGACCACGGCGATAAACTGTATCGTCGGTCGCTCTACACCTACTGGAAGCGGTCTGCTCCGCCGCCAGCGATGGCCATTTTCGATGCGCCAAACCGGGAGACTTGCGTGCTCCAGCGTCCCAACACCAACACGCCGCTCCAGGCCCTCGCGGCGATGAACGATGTGCAAATGCTGGAGGCAGCTCGCCACCTCGCTGAGCGCACCCTGCACCAGGGAGGAGATACCAACCAGAGCCGGGCTGCCTACGCGTTCGAACTGGCCACTGCGAGAATCCCGGACGATGCCGAAGTCGATACCTTGCTCAGTTTCTTTGAGACCGGTCTGGCAAGATACTCCGGTGACGAAATCCTCGCGAAGGATCTGCTCTCGGTCGGCGAGTCGCCCCGAGATACCGAATTACCCGTCAGTGAGCACGCCGCCTGGACGCTGGTCGCCAGTATGTTGTTGAACCTCGATGAAACCCTCACTCGAAATTGATCGCCGTAGTCGAAAAGCTGCGCGGCTGAATCGCCCAATCCCGCGTCTGACCCGTAAAAGCTAACCCGAGGCCTTCAGAATCATGTCTGACCCAATTACAAATAGCATCGCGCTAGAGAATCGGCGCCAATTCCTGGGCCGTTCTGCTTCGCTGGTGGGAGGTGCTGCGCTGGCCTCCCTTTTGCCGAAAAAGGTCCAAGCTGTCACCAGCTCAGTTTCCGATCGGGTCCTGCCCCATTTTGCGCCGAAGGCTAAGCGGGTCATCTACCTTTTTATGGCTGGAGGCCCCTCGCACATCGACATGTTCGATTACAAACCGGCGATGCGCGATCTCCACGGCACTGAGCTGCCCGATTCGATTCGCAATGGCCAGCGAATCACCGGAATGACCAGCGGGCAGTCGTCCTTTCCCTGCGTCGCGCCGATGTTCAATTTCGAGCAGGTCGGCGAGCGGCGCACCTGGGTGAATACGGACCTGCTCCCCCACACCGCTAAGATTGTCGACAAGCTCGCGATCATCCGCTCGATGAACACCGAGGCGATCAATCACGATCCGGCGATGACCTACATTAACACCGGCACTCAGCAATTCGGACATCCCAGCATGGGTGCCTGGCTCGCTTATGGGCTCGGCTCGCTCAGCGAAGATCTCCCCGCCTACGTCACCATGATTTCGGTCGGGAAAAAACCAGGGCAGGCTCTTTATGCCCGTCTCTGGGGCAGTGGCTTCCTGCCTTCTCGATATCAGGGAGTGCAATTCCGAAGCGGTAACGAGGCAGTGCTCTACCTCAACGATCCCAAAGGTCTCGATCGAGATCTCCGTCGCCAAATGCTGAACAGCCTCGAGAGTCTCAATCAGCGCCGTTTTGAAACGATGCAGGATCCTGAAATTCACTCTCGCATCGCTCAATACGAGATGGCTTTCCGGATGCAGGCGAGTGTCCCAGATCTGATGGACAGCAGCGATGAGCCTGACTCGACTTTCGAACTGTATGGCTCGCAGTCACGCGAGAAAGGCACCTTTGCCGCCAACTGCATTCTCGCTCGCAGGATGGCTGAGCGTGGGGTGCGATTCATCCAGCTTTTCCATCGAGGCTGGGATCAGCACAACAACCTGCCAAATGATCTCGGGCACAATTGTAAAAGCGTTGATCAACCAGCTGCTGCGCTCGTCAAAGACCTCGAAATGCGTGGTCTGCTCGACGATACCGTGGTCGTCTTCGGCGGCGAATTTGGTCGTACGATCTACAGCCAAGGCAAACTGACTGATGACAATTATGGACGAGACCACCACGGACGCTGCTTCTCGACTTGGGTTGCCGGTGGTGGCTTTCAGCCTGGGATAGACTATGGGGCGACCGACGATTTTGGTTACAACATCACCAAAGACCCCGTGCACATCAACGATTTCAACGCGACCGTTCTTCATCAGCTTGGAATCGATCACGAGCGCTTCTCGGTGAAGCATCAGGGGCTCGACTCACGACTCACCGGAGTCGAAAAGAGGCACGTGGTCAAAGGTCTCCTGACCTGAGGAACCGGGCCCACTCGCGCCCCTCCCGTCCGTTCATAGCAAAGACTTTCGGAGCTGACCAAAGCTCAAAGGTTGGAGCCTGGACCGGGAAAAAAATGACTCAGGCCGACCTGAATAAGGGCCTCGAAGCGGTGTCTGTGTAAATTCAGCGCCAATCGAAGACTACGCAACGCCATCGTCGTCACCCTGGCGTTGCTTTTCTCTATTTCGGTAAGACGATGGCATCGTCGTTTAGGGGAACGACCTATCAAGCGGCCCGGTCAAAAGACAAATTCACAAGGTTCGGGGGTTCCGAGTGACGTGTCTCGACCGGGTCGCTTTTTACTTTAATGCGGTCTCGAATTCCCTGCGGTTGACTCGGATCAGTTTGCGGAAACACTCCGCTGAGAGCGCCGGCAAGACGCAACTGAGGAGGCGCAAAGGATGTCCTATTTGGGCATCACGACTCCCCGCTTGCCCTTCTCCTCCATCGCAGCGAATATCGCCAGATGCGATGCCACCCCGTCATCATTTTCTCTGTTTGCGTTCTCCTGTTTTCTGGGTGTGACGAGGACTCGGATTCAAAACCCGTCAGCGAGAGTGCAGAAACTGTCGAATCTTCGCAAAGCTTGTCGAGCCAGGCGGATCCAGCACCTGTGATCTTCTGGGGCGATCTAAAGCTGCACGAGGCGATTCGTGCCGCGAATCCCGGCTACACTGGCAACGGTCAATTTCAAATTGATCCTCAGGGACAACCGCAGGCGATCATGCTCGACCAATGCGGCGTCACTGACCTCACCCCTTTCCGTGGCATGAGGCTCGCAGCGATTTCTCTCCACAGTTGTCAGATCCCAGATATCGAAATCCTTCGAGGGATGCCTCTGATTGAACTCTACCTTGAGAACACTGGGGTTAAGGACCTCACCCCTTTGACGGGCAATACAACGCTCCAAAAACTCTATCTCAACAATTCACCGGTCGAAAGCCTGGCTGGACTGGAGTCAGCTCCCCTTGCTGAGTTAAATGCTGTCGGCACTGGGGTCACCGATCTTACCCCGATTCAGCGGAGTCCGGTTCAGATGCTCTGGTTGACCGACACCCCGATCAAAGATCTCACCCCGCTGGCGGGAACTTCCGTGGTCAGTCTGACTCTTCACCGCACTCCTGTCACCGATCTCAGGCCGCTCGCTGCGACCCGCCTCCAGAGACTTCACATTGGAGAAACTCCCGTGAGCGACCTCACCCCTCTGGCGTCGCTCCCTCTCACTCGTCTGGTTGTCGATATGGAGCAGATCACAAGCGGGCTTGAGGCGATTAAAGCAATGCCGACTCTGCAAGAGATCGGGCCTCGATTTGATGATGGTGGAAATGAGTTGAAACCTCCGGCCGTTTTTTGGGCTGAGCGCAACGGGGGAGAGTGACTCGACGCCGATCGCAGCGAACGGACTCAATCAGTCGTCATGATACGTTCCCTCCTATCGGTAAGCGGCTTTACCCTCGCGAGCCGGATTCTAGGATTTGTGCGGGATATTCTGATCGCGAAATACATTGGTGTTGGAACTTCCTTAGCTGACGTCTGGGTTGCCGCATTTCGCTTTCCCAATCTATTTAGAAGGATCTTTGGAGAAGGTGCTTTTAATGCCGCGTTCGTCCCCATGTACAGCCGGCGGCTTGAGGAGGGTGGGGAAGCAGTCGCGGATGCGTTTGCTCGTCGTACTCTCTCTTTGATGTTGGTTATCTTGTTAGCGATTTTCGCACTCGCCTTCATCTTCATGGAGCCAATCGTGAGTCTGACCAATATCGGTTTCGCGGAGCGTGGGTTAATTGGTCCGGCAGTCGATGCTTCGAGGATCACAGTCGTCTACCTGGTTTTCATCTGTCTGGTTGCCGGGTTTACGGGCATCCTCAATAGTCGAAAGGTCTTTGCGGCACCTGCCTTCGCCTACGTCGTGATGAACCTGGTATTCCTCGCGGCATTGTTTTTCGTGATGCCGAAGACGGAGAGCCCAGTTGAAGTGCTTTGTTGGTCGGTCGTGGTGAGCGGAGTTTTGCAGTTAGCCGTTGTCGTGGTGGCAGCCTGGAGGCGAGGTGTCAATTTGCGACCGCGTCTGCCCAAGATCGATGACGACATGAAACGGCTCGGTAGTTTGATGGGCCCCGGGTTAATCAGTGCCGGTGTCCAGCAAGTGAACCTGATCGTTGGTCAGACCGTCGCTTCAATTCAGGAAGGCGGGGTCTCTCTCATTTTTTTCGCTGACAGGATTAATCAGCTCCCTCTGGGCCTCATCGGGATCGCAGCTGGCACTGTCTTGCTTCCAGAAATCACCCGCCGTATTCGCGGAGGTGACGAAGTGGGTGCCCGCCGCAGCATGGCAGAGGGCCTCGAACTCGCTCTGTTACTCTGTCTACCGGCGACAGTCGCGATGCTGGCGATTCCGCGGGAAATCATGTTTGCGCTGTTCGAAGGCCGAAGCACTTCGGCTGAAAATACTTTTGCGGCAGGCTGGATTCTCGGTGCCTTTGCTTTGGGGACGCCAGCCTACGTGCTCGCTCGGGTACTTCAGCCCGGTTACTTTGCGCGCGAAGACACCAAAACGCCGATGCGATTTACAATGATTTCGGCAGGGGTGAACATCGTGCTCTGCTATCCATTTTTTCTTTGGTTGGGAGCCCTCGGCTGCGCCCTCGCCACCTCGGTGGCCGGCTGGGTGACCTTTTTGCTGCTTTGGTCTGGATTGAAACGCGATGGCTTTTTGTCGCTTGAACCGACATTTTGGGGACGCGTTTCTCGCATCTTGATAGCCGCAATCATCATGGGGGCTGCCGTTGCCGGACTTGCTTGGTGGGGGAAGGACTGGCTGTTGATTCCCGATGCCTTCTGGCGACGCATCCCCGCGATTCTGATTCTGGTTGCGGCAGGAATGGTTGTCTATGCTGCTTCCATTTTTGGGTTGCGCGTTTATTCCCCCCGCCAACTCCGCTCGAAGTTGCGGCGGGGTTAAGTGACGGTGGCAGCAAAAAGATTGTGGAAAGGGTTGTTCAACAGTCCCTAAAACCCAATCACGAGCATGGGGCTTCTCTAGCACAGTCAAAGCTCCCTCATTCCTTCGATCTTTCCCGAGCCGACTTTCGAAAAAACCGTGAAGCATCTCAGTCTTTTTGCACGTTGACCTCTATTTGGAGCTTTCATGAGATCAGGTCTTTTGGTAACCCGATCACACACGCATTCGTCTTGATTCAGGAATGAGCTACCGCAACCGACTTCTACTAAAAGGTGCTGTGATTTTGGTGGTGCTGTTCGGATTGGTCTGGAGTGTAGCAAGTTTTGCGAGATCGCTTCGCCCGAGTCCCGAGAAAATTGCGGCTTACTTGCAGGAAATTGATTTCGATTCTGTAACCGATCCTGATCAACGTCGTGAAACGATTGCGACCGTCGCTGACTGGCTCAATGCGATGGAGCCTCATGAATTGCAAGAGTTACAAGACCACTACGAGGGCGATCCGAGACAAGATTGGATGGGGCGTCTGACACCAGAGGAACAACTGTTCTTTGTGGAACGGAGGATTGGCCGGGCCTTCGAGCAGATGATGGAGGCCTTCAATGAGATGGATCGTGAAGAGCGAAAAAAGATCGTCTCACGCGCGCTCAAAGGTCTCCGTGATGGCGACGGTTCTCGCAGCAGGCGACCCGAACAGGCAGACGAAGAAATGATTGAAAAGATCGCTGATGCCGGCTTCAGGGCTTATCTCAAAGAGGCATCGGCGGAGACGAAGTTGGATTTAGCTCCATTGATGGAAGAAATGCAATCGGTGATGGGAGGCCGTCGTCGATGAGAATCAGGAGTTCCAGCAGAGCTCGAATCGGGGCGGTCACCCTGGTTGAAATGTTAGTTGGTCTGATCATTATCGGCCTTCTCGCCGCCATCATCGTGCCGACCATGAGCCGAGCGAAGGCGAATGCACGGTCGACTCAATGTGTCGGGAAACTCCGTGAAATCGGGATTGGTCTGAATAACTACTTCGCGGAGAAGGGCCTTCGATTTCCAGAGCTCGTTGCTGCCAGGGAAAGTCGCGATCAAGATCTCATGACGCTCGATACAGCTCTTCTCCCCTACGTATCGAGCGAGCAGGTGTTCCGTTGCCCGGCAGATCATGAGGGTTTTTTCGAAAATACCGGGTCTAGCTACTTCTGGAATAGCCTCATCAATGGGCAACAGTTTGGAAACATGGATTTACTCGGCATTATCCGCGAGGAAGCAGGTATCCCAGTGGTGTCGGATAAAGAGAACTTCCACGAGCATATTGCCGACGGGGTAAATGTCTTGTATGCAGACGGACATGTGCAACGCCGTTTGCAATTCACCGTTGCGACTAACCCTCAGTGATGCTCGAGTTCGATTCGGTGGTGAAACGATTCCGAGGAGCGGCGACTGACGCTCTTGGCGGAGTATCATTTTCGGTAGACCAAGGCAGGATATGCGGTCTGCTCGGTCATAACGGTGCGGGCAAGAGCACAGCGCTCGGCATCTTACTTGGGTTGGTTTATCCGGATTCTGGAGAGGTGCGAATCAATGGGGCTTCTGTCCAGAAAACGCGCTCTCGTGCGATTCAAGAGGTGGGTGCTATCTTTGAGACTCCCATCTTTTACGAATACCTATCGGGTCTTCGTAACATCGAAATGCTTGCCTCTTACTCTGGGGGAGTCTCGAAAAGTCAGGTCGCCGAAGTGGTCGATTCAGTCGGCCTCTCTTCGAGAATTTACGACAGGGTCGCGACCTACAGTCATGGAATGCGGCAGCGGCTTGCGCTCGCCCAGGCCTTGCTTCCCCAGCCGCAAGTGCTGGTGCTCGATGAGCCAACCGATGGACTCGACCCGGAGGGGATCGCTGAATTCAGAGAGCATCTCTTGCGTCTCCGCAAGGATTTGGGTTTGACCGTCTTACTCAGCTCTCACCTCCTCTCGGAAGTGGAACAGACTTGCGATGAAGTAGTGATCCTCCAAAAGGGTAAACTGGTCTACGCGGGAGCGATCGAGAGTGTCAGAGGCGCTCAGCAAACATTTCGTATCGAAGCTCACGATCGGGGAGCACTCGTCGAGGCGGTCGTTAGCCAAGGTGGATGTTGGAAAGGTGGTCTGGCAGTATTTGATCAACCTAAAGATCCAGCCGCGCTGCTCAGTGAACTCGTCGATCTCGACTTGCGCGTCTCGCATTTTGCCGAAGAAGCTCAGTCACTTGAGTCGGTCTACCTTGAGTTTGGTGGAAAGGAAAGTCGATCAGCATGAGTCACTTCTTTCCTCAACTAGGTTGGGAGCTCTTTCGCCTTGCAGCCCGACGCCGGACCTGGCTCGGCTTCGGGCTCTTCCTTGCCGTGGAGATCATCTTTTTGGTTATCTTTACCAGTAAACGATCACAGGACGGGATGCGTCGCTTCTTTGAAACGATGTCAGGGAGTTTTGAAGACTATTTCTCTGCTTTGACAGTCGGATTTATGATCATGGCCTTCACCCTCTTTCTGCTCTCGGCGATTTCCGTGGCTTTGGTTGCAGGGGACATTTTGGCGAAAGAGTCAGAAGATGGGAATCTGAGGATCATTCTCAGCCGACCGGTATCTCGATTTCAGTTATTGTTAGTGAAGTATTGTGCCTGTCACATCTATGCCACTACCCTCTGTTTTTTCGTTGCGGTAACTGCCTTTCTCGTTGGAACGATCGACCGAG
>JBCCBR010000069.1:0-10764 GCA_039033935.1 Verrucomicrobiota bacterium | reverse complement strand
GTTTTTCAGCAATCTCAGCAGCTCGCTCCTGCCCCTCGGCATCGAGACTTTCGATCGGAACGAGGAAGCGCTGACCGGACCGTTCGAAAAGCCCTTTGCCCTCTTTCACTCCAACAAGCCGAGCGGTCATCACTTTCCCCTCGGCGTTGGTCCACTCCATCTCGCCTGTCCAGTCCGGTAGGACTGCGGTGAGGTGGGGAATTTCTTTGACCGCGATGCCCATGTTAAAGCGATAGGTCCCGATCCGGTATCCGACCGCATCAATCGTCGCACCCGCTCCAACCGGCGTGTCTTTGGGCAGATCTTGAATCAAGACCAGACCATTCGTGAGAACTTCCGCACCTCCTTCAAATCCGATTTCAGCAGCCTCATCAGTGAGGTCGATCTGGACGATGATTCCTTCGGCAACAGCATGGAAAACGGTCCCTTTGACCCGGTACGCATCGGCCATCGCATTCCGAACCTGATCACGAAAACGCTGCGTCAGGACACTCTTTTCGGTCTCCGGGACTTTTGCCCAGGGGAGGAGACCATAGCCACCTTCGGCCGTCTTAAAGATGACTCCGGACTTAGCGACTTCGACAATCTCGCCTCCACTCGGAACCGCGTCGAGTTCAGGGAGAGCTTCCTGAGCGTGCAGAATGCCGAGAGCAAGAAAGCTCGCGACTGTCAGAAGGGAGCGCAAACGGATCATCGGGAAAACTGTGTCAGCCGCCCGAGGAGGGACGCAAGTCTTTGTTCTGGATGATCCCGCGCTCACCGTTGGGGAGGATCACCGATGCCCAGTTTTCGCCAGCACCGGTCATTCGCACAGATGTCCCGGGGCGCAGGGCACGAACTTCAGAAGAGCCATCTTCATTCTGAACCACGAACTGAGCCTGAGAGGTCACGACATACAAATCGTTGCCTCCGGCGTGGATGGTCGATGTCGTCGGGACTCCGTTCCCACTGCGGCTTGAGCCGGTCGTGACACTTCCGACGGATCTCCCGACATTAGCTACAGAATCGCCAGCTCGCCCGAGCAGCCCGCGCCGCTCTGGTTCTTCGCTGGCTTCGCCGGGCATTTGAATTGGGCCAGTCGCCGGAGCAAACTGCTGGGCGTCAGACGCAACGTCGGAGGCTGTGTAGCCACCTGCAAGTTCCCCTCCTCGGGGGGCCTGGTCGACCGCTCCGCTCGGAAACAACCCTGCATCAACCGAGACCTCCTGTGGCTTGGATTTGGTTTTTCCTCCGAAAAGGCCTCCGCCGCCACCGGAAAAAGAGAACAGCCCACCACGCTTTCTCTCTGGCTCGGGGGGAAGGCTCGACGGCGATACTGGACGGGGTGCCGGAGCTGGTGAAATCGATCCGCTACTAGTGCTGGGAACCGAACTCCCACCGACACTTGAGGGGGCAGAGCTGGACACCGTGCTGACTGGGCTCGATCCATCGACCAGGGCTGCACCTGAAATCCTCGGAACCATTCCGGGAGCCAGATTTGAACTTCCGACCACGGCCTGCTCGGGGCTTGGGCTCGGCGCACTCGTCGCTGCGACGGTCGCCGTATCAGCATCTCGAGGCTTGAAAACCCCGAGTAGTCCTCGCCTCGGAGCGGGCTCGTCGATGAATTGAGGATTGCTGGCTGGCGGAGTCA
Organism: Verrucomicrobiota bacterium; assembly: GCA_039033935.1. Taxonomy (GTDB): domain Bacteria; phylum Verrucomicrobiota; class Verrucomicrobiia; order Verrucomicrobiales; family DEV007; genus Arctic95D-9. The sequence goes on along the minus strand of JBCCBR010000069.1, from coordinate 9,131 downwards.
CGGTGGTCGACGCAGGTTCTTCGGGCCGACCGCGGCCCGCAAAAGGATTCGTCGTCAAGACCCGACCGGCACCACGGAGCGGATTAAAACCGCGCGGTTCGGCTGACTCCCCCCGAGCCTCTTCCTCGGCGATGAGTGATTGAATAAAAGGATCGGGCACTTCCCTCTCGACACGGGTCCCCCCTCCCTGGGTCTGCCAGCTCGACATCTCACCAGCCGACACTCGATTGTAGGCCTGCTCAGATCGCTCCCACCGCATCCGATCGCGCATTTGAGTCTTGAGCTGACGGGTCTCGCGAGCTGCCGCAACGGCCCGCTGCTGGTGCTGCTCTTCGACCGACTGCTGGGCAGAACGCGCCATCTGAGCGAGGGCCGCATCACCCTGTGCTTGCTGGGCTGCCGTCCGAACCTGCATCATCTGCATCGAAGGACCGCTCACACCAGGCAGACCCTCGGTCATCCCCGCAGTTGCGGAGGGCGAGGCCACGGCGCTCTCGGCCGATTGGGCCTCAGCTGAGCGGGGGCAGGAAATACCGGCAAAGAGTGCCAGCCCTGCTGTCAATGCGGCTACTTGGATACTGTTATGTTCCATGGGCGACTGAAAGGGATCGAATATTTTTAAAACTATCCCGATTCAGAGGGAAGTCCAGCCAGCTACCGTGGCCGAGCGCGATTCGTGTGCCATATCTAACGCATTTGCGTTTACAGGAATTAGTCAATTTGATAAATTTGTCCGAGATATCCGGGACTTCGCTCTAAAGACCCCAAACTACCAACTCTGATTGAACATGAAAAAAATCTTCCTCCTCGTGCCACTGATCGCCATTTTCGCACTGACCTCGCCAACTGAAGTCCGCGCCCAGCAGAGCCTCAACGATGTTTACCAGGAAGGTGTAGCCCTCTTTGAGGCCGGAAAGTATGCGGAAGCGCTGGTCAGATTTGATCTCGTTCTCCAGAAAAAGCCCGGATTCGTCTATGCCCGGAGCTACGCGGGTAAAGCCAGGGCCGCTATTGCGAAAGGCGCGACCAAAAAGAATGATCTGGAGGGGCAACTTGCCAGCATTCAAGTTCCCGAAATCTCGTTCGACAAAGCGCCAATTGGAGATGTTCTCGATTATTTGTCGCAGCGTGCGGTCGAGCTTTCCGGCGGAAAGATCGCTGCAAATTTCATCTACAAGGGCACTCCGCAACAGCGCGACACCACTCTCGTGACGCTCTCGCTTCGCAATGTCCCGCTGACCGAGGCGATTCGCTACGTCGGCCAGCTCACTCGAACAAATATCCGCTATGAGCCTCACGCAGTGGTAGCTGATCCTAACTACGAGGCGCCTCAAATCCAGTCGGCTAGTCCTCAGCCAGTCACCCCCGAGGCAAACCAATCGCCTACCCCCCAGAATATATTCGACTGAGCTGGAACCCTCGCATTGATCTGAGTCGCCTAAACTGCAGTTCTCCTTGAGCGAGAAGATCGCCGTCATCACCGGTGGGGCCGGAGATCTCGGTCAGGCACTTGCTTCGGCCTTTGCGGAACGAGGTCATCAGGTGATTGCTCCAGGGCGATCGGAGCTCGATGTTACCTCCCAGAAATCGGTCGAGCGTTTTTTCGAGAAGAATCCGATCATCGACATCCTGGTTAACAACGCCGGGATCACCGACGATGGACTGTTTGCCCGCCAGAGCCCCGAAAATTGGACTCGCGTGATCGACACTTCCCTGAGCGGGACCTTCCGCTGCAGCCGCGCAGCTATCGGCGGGATGATGAAGCGGCGCCGGGGACATCTCATTCAGATTGGTAGCTTTTCCTCAATCCACCCGCCGGTCGGTCAGACAGCCTACGCCTCGGCGAAAGCCGGACTGGTAGGTTGGAGCAAAAGCCTCGCCAAAGAGCTGGGACCTCGAAACATAAAGGTAAACGTCGTTCTCCCCGGCTTTCTTGAGACCAACATGACTAGCTCGCTTAGTCCCGCAGCAAAATCGGCTGCTCTAGCTCGGCACGCGCTCGGCCGTTTTACCACCGCCGAAGAATCGGCGCGCTGGATCGCCCATCTCGCCGACTGCGATTTCATTTCGGGTCAGGTCTTCCAACTCGACTCGCGGGTGAGCACCGATGGATTCACCTAGTTGATCCGACGATTGGACCCTCAACCGCGACCACTCCCAGGCTGCTGATCGCAGTCAGGGGTTCTACCTTTATCCAACCCGTCAGGAAACAGCGGAAGCTGTCTCTGCAAAGCCCTGCAGACCGATCTCAGGGCTTCGGCCCGCTTCCCTTGGGGGCGGAACCCTTCGGCGGAGCGGTAGCTGCGGCCGCAGCAGCAGCGGCGGCGGTGTAAGCAGCCTGAAATTCCTCCAAGCTAACCGCATTGTCTGCATCGGTATCGAGTTGGTTGATCGCCTGTTTCACAAATTCGCCATATTCGGCAAGCGTGACCTCAAGAGTTCCGTCAGCATCGATCTTGTCGAATGCCGGGGTCGCAAAAAACGTGAACTGGGGAGCTTCGGCGTCGGCTTCTGCCTCGGTATTCTCATTCCGGGCCTGAAATTCAGCTTCGGTAACGCTTTTGCTCCGGTTGCGATCAAGCGAATCGAACTCACGCTTTTTGAGGATCGCCAACTCACTGTAGGTCACGATCTGATCGCGATTGGCATCGTAGCTCTCAAATTCTGGATTTGATCGCAGCGGCGCCACTGCAACAAAGAGGAGGAGGGAGGCGGCAAAAACAGTGGCTTTCATCGATGGAAGGATAACAGCACCGGAATAAAAAGTGACGGCGAATTGGACTTTTCGGTCGAAATAGAATCCAGGTCGAGACTGCTTCAGGATCCTGAGCCCGACGTCTCGAACGAAACGCTCACATTCGATAACGCTCGCCGTAGTAGAAACACTCGTCGGATCGTCTTGACCACCAACTCCACCACCTCGGGCGGCACTCCTCATAAGCGCCCCCGCCATAGATCCCGTGGCGGCCAGATGAGTTCATCGATTCTTCGCCTGAGTCAGAGTTCATCCCGGTGAGCAGGAAAAAAACCAGGAGGGCGCCGCCGATCAAGCCAAGGCATCCAGCTCCAAGGCAGGCTGGGAGGATGAGCCATTTCGCGAATGTCCGTTTCGGTTTCTTTTCGGGCGATGCTCCCGCAGCGCTCGGACCAAGTGAATCACTGCTTCCGAAATCACTCACGGAATCTTCCAAAGGAGGCGGGGTCTCTGACGAAAGTTGCCCCCCGGCATTGACCAATGCCGGAGCTACTCCAGCAGGCATCGCGCTAGCGCTCGGCGAGGCCAGGGTCCGTTCGTTCCTCACTAGTAGCACTGAGATATTGTCTGCTTTTTCAGCCGCTCGCGCCGTCGCGCTACGCCCAAATTCATCCAGGAGTGCTTGCGCTCTCGAAGGCTCATTGATTTCGGAAGCAAATAGCGATGCGATCTCCTCTGGACCTACATGCTCCCAGAATCCATCCGAGCAGAGGAGGAATTCGTCCGGCTCCGCCTCCAGTTCGATTGCCCGATATTGGGGCGGCTCAAATTCGCTCCCTCCAAGGGACTGCAAGAGCCGACCCTGGTCGGGGTGGGACCCCATCTCCTCTTCAGCTATTTCGCCCCTCGATGCGAGGATCTGCACAACCGAGTGATCAATCGTCCGCTCGATGAATCGCCCATTCCTAAAATGATAGAGACGACTGTCTCCCGAGTGAATCCAGTGGGCAGCCCCCTCCAATATCAAAAGAGCAACCACCGTGGACCGGGCTTGAACTCCTGATCGTTCGCCCGCTTCAACAATCGCATCGTGAGCAGATCGACCCAAATTCTCGAGGAACTCCCTCCCCGACGTCTTCTCCCAATCAGCCGAATCCCAGGCTGCTTCGGCAGCTCTTACGACGGCCTCCGAAGCGAGTTTCCCACCACTTTGCCCACCTACACCATCAGCGACCAGATAGAGGGAAGCGCCGTTTGATTGCCCCACCCAGATTGAGTCCTGTTGCTCGTCACGCTGACCGATGTCGAAATAAGAAAAGTGTTTCATGATGAGAGCGAACTCAGAGTCTGGGTAGCCTCTACAGCTCAGCGATTAAGTACGGAGATGGGTAAGGCCCTACCGGTATTGGCTCGCCTATCGACGAAGGCGCTCCAGCCGGTCTAAGAAGGGAGACGAAGCGAAGCCCACTCTATGACAAAAAACCTGCGGTTTGATGGGGGGCTTCCGCCCCGAGATCTGATGCGTTCCGATCGGTGATGCTCTATGATCAAGAAGAATCGCGGCAATTAAAGCTGGCACTGGTCTGTACCTACGATCAGATGAGCTAGGCTCGCTCCGATCGAGGTTTGAGCCTCGCGCTGAGGCTTTCGAGCAAAGCGTCGGGACTGTCGTCACCTTTGTGGAACACGTTAGCGACACGCTTTTCCAAGAACCTGCGCTGAGCAGCAGTCGGCTCAGCTCCGGTCATCACGATGACCGGGATAGTGCGGAGATGCTTATCTCGCTGGAGATGCTGAATAAACTCGAAGCCATCCATTTCTGGCATCATCAGATCGAGAACGATCGCGGCAGGACGTGTCCGCTTCAGCACATCGAGCGCCTCAAGTCCGTCTCGAGCTGTCGTGATTTTCCAACCGCTCCTGGTGAGGACGGTCTCCATCGCTTCGAGTGAATCGATGTCATCATCGACAATTAGCAAATTGCGCTGCGGTGAGTCTCCGGTGGTCCGGGAGATCACGCGGGAAAGTCGATGGATGTCGATTGGCTTGACGACGTAATCTTCGATCCCGAGCGCGTAGGCCTTTTCCTCGTCGGTCAGCACCGAGACCATAATCACGGGGATGTCAGTTGTCGCGGGGTCGTCTTTCAACTGGTGCAGGACATACCAGCCGTCAGCCTCGCCAGGCATGATCACATCGAGAGTGACCGCGTCCGGTCGATGGGTTTTGGCCATGCGGAGGCCTTCTGCTCCGTCAGCCGCCGTCAACACGGTGTAGCCCTCGGTCGAAAGGAGCCGGTTGAGAAGCCCGCGCACCTGTTCGTCATCGTCGATCACGAGAATCGTCCCATCGTGTTTAATCTCTCCCAGACTCGGACCAGAGACGATATCGATAGTCGGTTCCGCTACCGCTTGTGGCTGCTCTTCGGCGTCGTCTGTCACTGCCGATGCCCGTGGCAGGAAGACGCTGAAGTGCGTCCCTTTGTTCAACTCACTGACGAAGCCAATGCGACCACCCATCTGCTGAGTGAGCTCTCGGCAAATCGAGAGACCGAGTCCACTGCCCCCGGCATTGTCTTTTTTGTTGGAGACAAAAGGAACGAAGGCTTTGGCCTGTTCCTCAGGTGACATCCCGCGCCCCGAATCACTCACCGTAAACTCGACCCACTCCTCCCCTTCGATCTCGGCGGTGCGAGCTCCCAGTGACACGATGCCCTCTTTGGTAAATTTACCGGCATTGCTGAGCAGATTACCGAGTATCTGCCGCAGGCGCCGATCGTCGGTCACGATCTCGCCAATATCTTCCGGAAACTGAAGATCAAACTCGACGCCCCGATCACGGACCACCGGAGCATGGGCATCAGCCAACTCCTGCAAGAGAAGCGGAATCTCGATCGTGTCTTTTTGAAGGGTCTCAGCCCCCATGATGATCTTCTGATACTCAAGGATATCGTTCACCAGATTCAGCTCCCGCGAAGCGTGACTGTGAATCCGCTCGACATCGTCGCGCTGCATCTCATCGAGATCGGATAGTTTCAAGGCTTCGACCTGGAGGAAAATCGCGTTGAGCGGCTGACGCAGATCGTGGCTCACTTTCGCAACGAAAGCATCCTTCTCGTGACTCAGGCTCTTTAGCTTTTCATTCGCCTCGCCGAGTTCAAAGTTGGTTCGCTGCAGTTCCTTGGTGCGCTCTTTGACCCGGCGCTCCAGATTTCCGTGAAGCGCGACCAGTTCCTCAAAAAGCCGTTTCGATGCGCGGGCGATATCACCGACCTCATCGCGGCGACGGATATCTAGTTCCTGGACGAGGGCTGCTACTTCTTCGTGGAGGCGATCATTGTGCGTCGCGGTGACCGATTGAGCAGTGCGAGTCATTCGCTTGAGCGGTGCGATGAACACCATTGCGATCAGAAATGCGGCAATCCCGAAGAGGGCTGTGACCCCGATAGCGACGCTCTTTAGCGTGTTCATTTCGTACTCGATCGAGCTGGCCAGCTCGTCGTCACAAACCGCATAGTGGATCAGGTATTCAAAGCTGCTCCCAGCCTCACCGACGAGAAATCTGACCGCCCAGGAGTGAATCTGATCGCACTCGATTTGCGCACGCCACCGAAAGCTACCATCTCCAAAACGCTCTTCGAGAGCTTTTGTGACTTCGTCTTTGAGAGACTCAAGACTTTCCCGGGACGGGGAAAGAAATCGTAATTGCTTCACTCCGGCCTGGAGCCCGCTAACCCGTCCGAGGTGAAGAAATCGCGAGGAAAGATCTTCAAAATAATCATCGAGCTCATCGTCATCTACCTCTTCAATCGCTGCTACAAGCCTCTCGTTCGGCAACCCCTCCTGAAATACGTAGGGCTCTTCCAGATCCACGAATTCGGCAAGAGAGAGCCGTTCCACTTTTGGCTCTACCTCATCAGTCGGCCGATGCATCGGAGTCCTCTTCCGCTCAAGCAGCTCGAGCAGTTCCGGGCTTTGCGAGAGCTCTCGGAAAACCGAATCGTTGGGACTGTCGACTGGCTGGGTCTCGTCAGGACGCGCCAGTTGTTTCCCCGCCGCATCCTCCATCGCAAAGAAGTGTCTCGCGGTTGGTTCAAATCTGACGGACATACCAATGCGGACATAAATCGGAACATCATCGGCGCTACGGGTGTAACGCCCGAGCGGGGCGACTGCCCAGATCACTGGTTCTTCCCGAATCACCGAGTCGGGCCCGAGGTCGTTGCGCGTCACTTCAACCCTCTGAATCGGAGATAGGTGCATCTGCGGACCAGCTTGAGCATCCGCCCCGGGAAACCAACCTGCCCCATTGATGGTCGCTTTGCCGGTTATCTCGTTCACCTGCATGCTGCCGCTCTCAAAACGGAGCAGATCGACTGTGAGATGGTATTTCCATGACCGACGACAGAGGCCGCGCGCCATCATAAAGAGATCGTCATTATCAGCTTCAGCAAGGACCATCTCTTCAAAGGTCGGACTGAAGGTGATGTTGATGAGATCATCCCGAAGGCCTTCGATCCGGTCGACCATCTCCCAAGCTCGCAGCGAGGCCTCATCTCCCAAATCAACCAGCTCATGCTCGCGCAACACCGCCGCCGCGCGACGGGACATCATCTCTGCGACCAAAAGAGCCGAGGCAGCTGTCGCGATGACCACGAGGAGGGCGACTTTTCCTCGAATACCAAAATACATGCGGCTGAAATAGGAGAGACGCTTCCAGTCTCTCAGCTAAGCAGGAAAAGTGAAAGTAATTTCAACAGCTGAGTCATCGGCCCGGAACGAAGCAACTCGGAATCATTTCAAGTAAGAGCGCTTCGAGCCTGGAAGGGAGTCGATCCCAAAAAAATCGCGAAAGACATGCGCGTAGACACGACGTTTGAACTGGGGAACCCAGGTGAGATCGAATTGCTCGGGTCGAATCCATTGATAGTCTCGAAATTCCTGGGTGTGGCGATCGAGCTGGATTGCTTTTTTTTTCCCGAGATAATCGCAGAGGAAATAGGTCTGCTCTTGTCCGCAGAATTTCCCCTTTTTTAAATGCCCTTTTGGAAAGACATAGCGATAGCCATCTCGCTTCCGCCTGACTTTCAACAGCCGCTTCTCAACTCCAATTTCTTCCTCAACTTCACGGAACATCGCATGAAGGAAGTCTTCGCCCGCATCGATCCCTCCCTGGGGAAACTGCCAGTTGCCGGGATGATCAATCCGCTCCGCGATGAGAATGCGGCCACTTTTCGGCTTCCGCAGGATCGCGGCGACATTGGGGCGAAAAGATGCCATAGGATTTTTGCGGCAAACGACCAACTCACACAATCACACAATTGCTATTTACACTGCGGTCGCCGCTCGTGAAGATAGGGACCGTGAAAATTTCGCAACGGAAATCTCGATCGGATCGATCCGGGCAACTCAGTCGCCTCGGCGTTTGTCTGATCGGTGGGCTATTAGTCGTGATCATTCTAATCGGTTGGCTCTTCTGGAATGGGCGCGCGAGTATTGCGGTGCCAAAACGACAGGCAGCGTTTCTCGAAGGTATCGAACGTCGCAGCTCTGCCCGGCTCAGTCGGCTCATCTCGGAAAGCTACGAGGACCGCTGGGGACTCAGCGAAGAAGAGATCGTCGAGGGAATCCTCGACGTCGGGAGTCAGTTCATGACTTTGATCGTGACTCCCAAAAACACTGAGATCGAGTTTAAAGAAAGCGGAGCGCTTGCCAGCGTCGAGTTGACGATCACGGGAAAGCCGGTTGGTCCAGCTGGCCAGATCGCAATGCGCACTGCGAACCAACTCGAAGCTCCATTCGTTTTCACGTGGGAAAAAGAAGGCTGGTTTGCCGGAAGTTGGAAACTCCGATCGATGGATCACCCCGATATTCCGGACGATCTTTACGGTTATGAGCCGGGTGATATCCGAAGAGCAATGCAGGGCAACTTCGAGTAATCCTAGCCAAGCTCTGTAGGAATCAAAGATTATAAAAATTATGCGGAAACCAATCTTAAATATCAGTAAATTTTAAATGTTAAGCTTGATTTCATGGCTCTAGGGGAGATTTTTTTACATTCCCCCTACCCCAGAGCTATGAAGTTCTCTCTCCCCATCCTCTCCGCGACGTTCTTTTTGTTCACTGCAGCCCAGTCTCAGACCCTCGAAGAGGCGGTCTGTCTGATGCTTGAGTTCGAACCCGAGCTCAATGCAGCTGAGTATGACACGCTCAGCGCTCGGGAGGATCAAGCCATCATTCGCTCTGAGCGACTTCCCCGCGTCACCCTCGATGGGTCATCTGGATACTCCTACCGCGAACGCACCACTGATGGCCTGCTCCGCAGCGGAGAAGATCTTTTTGCCCGCCAGCTCAGCCTCTCGATTCGTCAGCTCGTCTACGATGGCGGCACTCTCAAGAATCAGACCAAAGCGGCGCGCAACGCACTCCTCGCCCAG
>JBCCBR010000068.1:0-10766 GCA_039033935.1 Verrucomicrobiota bacterium | reverse complement strand
GGGGATCCACATTTTCGACACCCCAGTGAAGTCACTTGGCCTCCGTGATCCGCTCTGGGTCGAGGCAGAATGCCGAGCGCCAAATAACTTTGGGTTCCCAGAGCAAAACATGATGCGATATGGCTTCGCACCGACCGACTACACCACTGACGATTTCACTTTCACGTGGTGGGATGGTGCCGGAGCTCCGCGCGGAACAGACAATCCAGATCTCATCTTCCCGGAAGGCGAAGAACTCCCAGACCAGGGAGCCGTCTTCGTCGGTGAAGCCGGGCGAATGGTGCTGCCCCACACCAGCGCGCCCAAGTTTTACCCCCGCTCGATCCTCGAAAATGCAGTCAAGCCCGACCTGCCACCCGTCGATCACTACACCATGTGGCTCGATGCGATCGAAGGTAAAGGCACCACCACTGCGGGCTTCGACTATGCTGGCCCTCTAGCGGAGATGCTTTGCCTTGGAGTCGTTGCCGGTCATTTCCCTGGCCAACGCCTCGATTGGGATGCCAAAGCGATGCAGGTGACCAATCTCGAAGCGGCTAATCCGCTGCTCCGCGGGGAATATCGGGAGTTTTAAAGAGTGTTTGTGGGCTCCAGGAGAGCGATCCGCAGATTTTCGGGATTTCCGCAGATTATCTGGATTTCTGATCAGCGCAGTCTGACTTTGGGAAATTGCCGTCGCGCCTCCCTGCTGACCAGTACGGCGATATACAGGCGTGGCCGCGCTTTCCCAAAGCGGGGCCAAGTTCAGCACTCGCCCCCTCAACCGCACCACATTTTTCAAATGCGGCTACACGAACGCCACTAACAAGCTGTCTCTCCTATCGCGACACCAAAATCTGTAGGCCGTAGCCGCGCTTTCCCAAAGCGGGGCCAAGTTCAGCACCCGCACCCTCAACCGCACCACATTTTTCAAATGCGGCTACAAGAGCACCGCTAACGAGCCATCCCTCCTATCGCGACACCAAAATCTGTAGGCCGTAGCCGCGCTTTCCCAAAGCGGGGCCAAGTTCAGCATCACCCCCTCAACTGCACCACTTTTTTCAAATGCGGCTACACGAACGCCGCCAACAAGCTGTCCCTCCTATCGCGACACCGAAGTCAGTGGCCGTAGCCGCGCTTTCACAAAACGACGCACCAAGTTCAGCATCCAAAAAGGACACCCAAGCCACAAGCAATTCCCATTCACCAGAGACGATTGCTATCGAAGCTCCGAATTCGGTTCAACGGGAAGTAGATCCTCGCCACTCGCCCAAACACATTCTCTCGAGGAACTGCTCCCCAGTAGCGACTGTCGGCGCTGTTGCCGGTGTTGTCGCCAAGGACGAAGAATTCCCGATCTGCAAGACGGTAACTAGCCTTTGGCCCCTTGAGATACTCGAACGGAGGTATCCCATCTGTTTCTGAAAGCCGTTTCCCGTCAGCAAAGATTGCTCCCCCTTCCATCGTGATTGTCTCATTTGGCAATCCGACGACCCTCTTCACGTAAAACACGTCTGCTTCCAAACCAAAGTAAGCATTCCTCTCGTCAAGCTGGGGAATTCCTCCAGTAGTGAAAATGATAATCTCCCCACGCTTGGGATCGCGGAACCGAAATGTCACGAGATCGGCCAGTAACCAATCCGAGACCCCATGCTTTTTCTTGCCACGCAGGGTCGGCTCCATGCCACCAGTAGGGATGGCAAAGGTTCGGGCGAGCAGGTCCGGAATCCCGGGTGCAAACGTCGTGGCGGCGAGGATCAGAACAAACAGAGCCCAGAGCGGTAGCTTCATTTTGCCGGGTCTGAAGCTTTGAATCAGCATCACCAAGGTAAGACCGAGTCCAAGAAAAATGCAGGCGGCGCCAAGCCAGAAAGGAAAAAATGGAAGCACGAGGACGAGGGCCGAGATGATTCCCAAAAAGGCCAGCCCGAAAAACCACGCTAGCCCCTGTGCGTAATGACCTGCGCGGAAATGGCCAAACCCTGGCACAAAGAGGGCGAGCAAGACACCCGGCCAGCGCCAGAGCTTCGGCTTCTCTATTTCGTCATCCATTCATCCAGGAATCCTCTCACCCGCCACCAGATCTTCGAGCGACTGCCTCTCGCGGATGACGTGAGACTGCGCACCATCGACGAGAATTTCGGCGGGGAAGGGTCGTGAATTGTAGTTCGAAGCCATCACAAAGCCGTAGGCCCCAGAACTAAGTAGAGCGATCCGATCTCCCTGAGCGAGAGTTGGCAGGGCACGATCCTGCGCGAAAAAATCTCCGCTTTCGCAGACTGGGCCGACGATATCTACTGAAGCTGTCTCAGCCGAGTCGGGTTCTCGCAGGGTCACGATGTCGTGATGGCCTTGATAGAGAGCGGGGCGAATCAGATCGTTCATCCCGGCATCGACAATCTCGAAGGTCTTCGCGCTGCCTTTCTTTTCGTAAACCACCTCGGTGATGAGAACCCCGGCATTACCGACCATGCAGCGCCCCGGCTCGAGCAGGATCTTGAGGCCGAGAGGCTCGAGACGCGGGACGAGCTCAGCAGCGTAGGCCTCGACGGTCAGGGGCTTACTCTCCTGGCGCTCCCACCACTCAGCCTGTCCGCTCGCGAGGGTGTCTTCATAAACAATCCCGATCCCGCCTCCAATGCTGAAAAACTCAATCCCGAACTCTTGTTTCAGCTCGGCTACGAGCGGCACCACTTTGTCGACCGCTTCGATAAATGGACTCACCGAGGTCAGTTGCGAACCGATGTGCATCTGGATTCCACGGATCCTGATGTTGGGGAGCTGAGACGCGCGAGCATAGGCTTCGCGAATGATTTCAAAATCGATGCCGAATTTGTTCTCACTCTTTCCGGTCGAAATGTACTTGTGAGTCTTCGCGTCGACGTTCGGATTGACTCGCAGAGCAACCGGCGCGGTCATCCCCATCTCTCCAGCGACCTTACTGATGAAGGCCACCTCAGCTTCGCTCTCGGCATTGAAGGAGTAGATGCCTCGTTCGAGGGCAAACTGAATCTCTGCTCGGGTCTTGCCAACCCCGGCGAACGTGCACTTAGCAGGATCGCCGCCGGCTTTTTCGACGCGGAATATTTCGCCCTCTGAAACCACATCAAATCCAGCGCCCTCTTTCGCGAGCAGACTTAGAACCGCGAGATTGGAGTTAGCCTTGGTGGCGTAGCAGATCTGGCAGTCGAGCGGACTCATCGCCGCATCGAGGCGGCGATAGAGATTGAGAATCGTTGCCTTACTGTAGACGTAGAGAGGAGTGCCGTGCACGTCAGCGAGCGACTCAAGATCGACATCTTCGCAGTGCAAGCTGCCGTTGCGATATCCAAAGGAATGCATGGCGCGGAAGATAGCGACGAAATATCAGTCGGCAAGCTTTGCGAGTGCCGCCCGAAATGTGAGCCAGGGGAGCCGAGCGCAATCGAGCCGGCCTGGAATCAAAAGAAGATCCCGAAGCACATCGAGACCGTCCGGCAGACTCGGAGCGGGGTCCCCCAAGGCTGCGAGAATCTGTTCGCTCTCTTGAAATCGATCCGGCGAATCCAGGTATCGGGTCAGAAGCGAAGCGCTCGCTCGCGAAACGAGACAGCTTTCACCATGAAAATGAACGGTCGATTGACGGCTCAACTCGATCACGACGCGGTCACCGCAGAGAGGGTTATAACCTTCAGCGGAACTCAGCTGATCCGGACGGGGAAGCGTGCCGAAATGATGGGGCGATCGGTGCAATCCAAGCATCGCCTCCGTGTATTCGACCTGCGTTGCGTCTTCAATTGCCATTTTCCGAGTCCACAATCGTCAGAAAGCTCGTTCCAGCATGCATTTGCGGCAATGACTTTTATTTGAGCGGCTCGGTTGCAACACCTTTTCCACAAACCAGTTTGAATTGGGGTTCACTCCGGCGTTGCCCATTGGCAGTCAGTCCCCTAGCGTCTCACCATGCATCGACGCGACTGGCTTAAAGGGACTTCTACGGCAGGAGTGGCGCTCCTGACTTCGCGCTGGGGACTTGCGGCTGACGGAGCGGCGACCGTTTCGGATCGTTTCCCGAAATTGGCCGAAGTCGCCCTCAACCGCGCGACTGCGCTCGGAGCCTCTTTTGCCGACTTTCACATCATGCAGACCGACTCAGAGTCGCTCTACGTCCGTGAAGAGATGGTGCAGGGAGTCTCAGCTAATTCGAAACTTGGGTGCTCGGTTCGGGTTCTCGTCGACGGAGCCTGGGGCTTTGCAGCAACAGAGGAGCTTACCGAAGACGCCTTGCGAAGAGTCACCGATGCGGCGATTGCCCTAGCCAGGGGCCAGGTCGGCTGGCGCGCTGCCCCGACCGAGATCGAGACTCTCCCGGCCTACGAGGGCAGCTGGGAGCTTCCGATTGAGATCGATCCCTTCACCGTTTCGCTCGACGAAAAAGTAGAGGCGCTACTGGCGATTAATCGCTCCGCGCTCGAGGCGGGGGCGAATTACTGCTACTCCTATCTCCTCGGGGTGCGCGAGCGCAAATGGCTCGCCAACACGTTTGGCACGCGCGTCGAGCAGTCCCGAGTCCGGATGCGCCCGAGCTTCAGCGTGACCCTGATCGATCAGAAGCAGGGCGGTTTTGCCAGTCGTGACAGCCTGCTGCAGCCTCGCGCAGCTGGCTATGAGCATTTGCGCGACTGGCAAGCTAAAGACGAAGCGGCGCTTGCCGTCGAGCAGGCGAAAGAAAAAATGGCGGCCCCGTCGGTGAGCGCTGGCAAAAAGGATCTCATCATCGCTCCCAGCAATCTGTGGCTCACCATCCACGAAACGGTTGGACATCCGACAGAGCTCGATCGTGCGCTCGGCTACGAAGCGAATTTCGCGGGCACTTCATTTTGCACACCTGAGAAGCTCGATACGCTTCAATACGGCAGCGAACTGGTCAATCTCTACGCCGATCGCACCACCCCAAATGGTCTCTCGACGATCGGGTGGGATGATGACGGCGTCGAAACGAAGGGGAAAGAGTTCCACATCGTGAAAGACGGGATATTTCGGAATTACCAGATGGCAATCGGTCAAGCCGCCCTCATCGGTCGGGAAGGCGGCTCCAACGGCTGCGCCTATGCAGACGGCTACGATTCAATCCCCATCCAACGGATGCCGAATATTTCGCTTCAGCCCGGGGAAGATAATTCCGTCACCACTGAAAGCCTCATCGCTGATGTCGAGGATGGTATCTACGTCGAGGGGAGCGGTAGCTGGAGCATCGATCAGCAGCGATACAATTTTCAGTTCACCGGTCAGATTTTTCACAAAATCAAAGATGGGAAACTCGATGGCATGTACAAAGACGTCGCCTACCAGGGTAATTCGATCGATTTCTGGAACGCCTGCGACGGCTTGGGCGGGATCGATACCTACGAGCTGGGCGGTGCCTTCAACTGTGGCAAGGGGCAACCGGGGCAGGGCGCCCCAGTATCGCACGGGGCGGTGCCAGCTAGATTCCGCCGGGTCAATATACTCAACACAGCCGAGGAGTCGGGCAATCAGGTCGCCCACAACTGCGACTGCAGCGGAGGAGGAAATTCATGGGCCTGACAAAATCTGAATTCGAGTCAATCGGCGATAGGATTCTCAGCCAGATCGAAGCTGATAGTGCCCAACTGCACCTCCGCCAAACCGAGGACCTTCAGCTTCGCTCTGCCAACAATGACATCACGTCGAATGGAGTGGTGGATCGATTCCGGATCGATATTCAGGTCAGCTATGGCAAACGATCAGCCTCCATCGAAATCAATCAGTCGGATGATGCATCCATCCGGGACGCGGTCGGGCGAGTCCAGCAGATGGCAAAGCTGGCCCCGGAGGACCCCGAGCATGTCCCACCGGTGGAGCCGGGTGAGTATCTCGACCCCATCACCTTTTCCGAGGCGACCGCAGACCTGAGTCCTGAGGACCTGCTGTCCCGAATGCGTCCCGTGATTGAGCAGTCACGCGCCGCCGACGTTGACGGGGCTGGCTTTTTGGAACGCTCCGTGACCTCTGCCGCCCTCATCAACACGAATGGCCTCTTCCTCCACGAGCGCTCGACCGGAGTTACTTTTTCCCTGACCGCTCGCACCTCCGAAGGACGCGGTTCGGGCTGGGCCAGCACCCAGGCGACCGATGCGTCGAAGCTCGATCTCGCTACCGCAGGAGAACGAGCGATCCAGAAAGCTCTCGCCTCGCGGAACGCAAAACGAAGAGAAGCCGGCCGGACGACGGTCGTGCTTGAGGCACCGGGAGTCCGCGATCTCCTCTCGATTCTCTCCTGGAATCTCGGGAAACGGAACTACGATGAAGGACGCAGCTTCTTGAACGGTCTTGTCGAAGAGGGGGATAAGATCATCGGAAGCGAGGCATTTGGCAAGACAGCGACGATCTTCTCAGACCCGCTTTACCCAAATGCCCCCTGCTCCGTCCACTCAGGTGGAATTCCCAGGCAAAAAACCACCTGGATCGATCGGGGAGTGGTCAAAAATCTGATCATTCCTCGTTACTGGGCCCAAAAACTCGGTATCGCGCCAGTTCCCGGGCCGGGGAATCTGATCATGCCGGGCGAAGGCGAGACCACCGAGGAGTTGATTTCGAAAGTCGAAGACGGGGTGCTCATCACCCGGCTTTGGTATCTGCGGCAGGTGCAGCCCCAGACCCTCCTCTACACTGGTCTGACGCGCGATGGCACCTTTGCAATTCGTGATGGAGAGCTTGCTGAGCCCGTCAACAATTTCCGCTTCAATGAATCGCCCACCAACGTGTTGAGAAATATCGTTTCCTCCGGGATCGCCGAACGCGTCCAAGGCAGTGAAGCGAGTTCGCCAGCCCATGTCCCTCCGCTCTTGGTGGAGGACTTTAATCTCTCTTCCATCTCAGACGCGAGTTAACTCGCTCCATCTCAACCGCCGCTCGACTGAAAGATCAGACCGACCACCTCGGTAGAGTTGGCTGATGATCAAATCCTTCGCACTCAGCATGGTGTTCCTGATCTGCTCTCTGGCTGTGCTTGCCGGGACTGCCAGTCTTCTCGTGCTGGTGCTCGGCTCGAGCCGTTTCATTACGACCTGTCCCCGCGAGCTGGAGGAACGTCACGAACTCATTCTTGCCAATCCGGCCGACTACGGACTCTCACTGGAAAGCGGAGAAGTGACGAGCGAAGACAATCTTCTGCTGACCACCTGCCTCGTGACCCGGTCCGAAGAAGTCGGCACCGCCACAAAACTACGCTCGATGCAGACCCGCCTCGCCGCGCGAGGGATTGAGCGCAGCGCATCTCTACGAGGCACCGTCGTGATCGTTCATGGCCGCGGCGGATTTAAAGAAAACATGCTCGCAATTGCGATGCGCTACATCGCAGCCGACTTCCGCTGCATCATTTATGATCAGCGCGCCCATGGTCAAAGTGAGGGAAATTACTGCACCTACGGAATTCGCGAACGCCGTGACCTCAGCAGCGTTCTTGATCACTACGAGAATCTACTCGGTCAGCGCGGCGAACCACTCGGGCCAGTCCATGCGTTCGGTCTATCAATGGGTGCGGCAACACTCCTCCTTGCGACCGAGACTGAATCAAGACTCGCCTCGGTTACCGCGATTTGCCCTTACGCCGAATTGCCAAGCGTCGCCCGCATCGGAGCGAAACAACGAGTCCACGACCGGCTCCCTAACTGGCTGATCGATGCGACCTTATGGACCGCCGGAAAGCGGGCCGGTTTTAACCCCTGGGATGTGCAGCCGATCCGAGCGGCGGCAGCATGGGATCGGCCGATCTACCTCGTTCACGGGACGCTCGACGGAGTCATCCCGATCGAGCACGGACACCGTCTCCGGGACGTGACCCGTGGGGAGAATTGCCGGTGGGAAGAAATTCCCAGCGCCTATCATGGCGACGTCCTCGCTGAAGGCGGCGACGATCTTTATGAGCGCCTCGTCTGCTTCGCGATTGACGCGAGCTAGTGCAGTTCCGCAGCGAGACAGCTCTCCGGACTCAGCAACAACTCTTGTCCCGGCCGGGACAAGAGTTGTTGAGCAAATACTTGAAGGAGAGCTTGATGCTTTTTTGGATGGACTCGATCGCTTGAGCCAGTCATTGTCCGCGTTTTCCGGCCAATCTTGATGAAAGATTGATTTGTGAATTTCGTCTCTTCTTCTCGATTATGAACTTCTTTCGCTACGCCCTCGGAGCGCCTTGTGCCCTTTTACTCGCAGGATGTGGCACCGACTCCACCTCGGTCTACCTCACCGTGACTGGGTCGAGCACGGTAGCGCCTTTGCTAAGCGAAATCGCGAAGCGGTTTGAATCTGCCAATCCGGGGATTCGCATCGAAGTCCAGACTGGTGGCTCTTCGCGAGGGATTGCCGACGCCATCGCCGGTCGCGCCAATATCGGAATGAGTTCGAGGGAACTCAAAGAAGACGAAGCGGGGCTCGTCTCCCACCCAATCGCGGTAGACGGGATTGCTGTGATTCTTCATCAGGAAAATCCTGTGAAGGGCCTGACACTCCAACAACTTGCTGATATCTACACGGGCAAGATCGAGCGGTGGTCTGAACTGGGCGGCCCCGATCGAGAGATCATTGTAGTCAACAAAGCAGAAGGTCGTGGCACGCTCGAAGTTTTCCTGAAGGCAGTCTCTCTCGACAGCTCCGACATCTCTGCGGATTTAATCGCCGGGGAAAACCAGCACGCGATCAAGACAGTAGCCGGTAATGCCGATGCGATTGGCTATGTATCAATTGGTGCGGCGGAGGCCGAAATTGAGGGAGGTCTCGCCATCACCATGCCAACGATTGACGAGATTCCACCCAGTGCCGATGCGGTCGCCTCGGGGAGTTTTCCGATTTCGCGTCCGCTCTTGCTGCTCGTTCCGGAGAACACTCAGACAGAAGATTCGGCTGAGGTAGAGGCGACTCGCTCTTTTGTCGCCTTTGCCAAAGGAGAGTCGGTCTCCGACATCATTTCCGCCCAGCTCTATGTCCCGATCATTCCGTGACCGCATCGTCGCGATTGGGCTGGGAGTGATCGCGATCGGGTGTAGCGGATCCGTCCTTCTGATCTTGCTCTGGACAGCATCGGAATCACTCCCCGCACTGAAAGCTGTTGGTCTCGGCCAATTCCTGACCGATGAACGATGGCTCCCAGGCTCAGAACGGGAGCCGCAATACGGAGCCCTCCCGATTTTGTTCGGCTCTGTGTTGGTGACGGCAGCAGCTATTATCCCGGCCACGATCATCGGGCTTGGCGCGGCGATCTACGGTGAATATTACAGTCCGAAATTTCTGAAAACGATTCTTCATCGATCGCTCGAATTACTTGCCGGGATCCCTTCAGTGGTGGTCGGCTTTTGGGCTTTGATTGTACTTGTTCCGCTCATCGCTCAGTGGGCTCCACCAGGGCAGGGACTCTTCGCAGCGACGATCGTGCTTGCTTTGATGATTCTACCGACCGTCGCCCTGACCAGCGCCTCTTCCCTTGCCCAGGTTCCATCGGAAACACGTGCCGCAGCAAAAGCGCTCGGTCTTGGACGGGCCACTCAGATCATCAAAGTCTACCTGCCCTCTTCTCGTGCCGGGATACTTGGCGGCGTGCTTCTGGCGGCAGCACGGGCAGTCGGGGAGACGCTCGCTGTCGTGATGGTCTGCGGCAATATCGCCCAGTTTCCGACTTCGTTCTTCGATCCGATCCGACCGGTCACCGCTGCAATCGCTCTCGAAATGGGATACGCGACTTCCTTTCATCGCTCCGCCCTCTTCGTCCTCGCCTTCATCCTTGTTCTCGCAGTCATCGGGCTACTTGGGGCAAGCAAACTGGGAACCGGAATTCGCCGCCGATGAGAACGGCAAACTCGATCAAAGTCGCTGATCGCCTGCTGCACGTCACGAGCGGAGTTCTTGCCGGGCTCGCCGTGTTAGGGCTCGGAGCTATTGTCGTTCAGCTGTTTCGTGATGGGGCCAGTGAGCTTGGCACTTTCAGTCTCAACTTCCTCGTCGGAGAAGTTGAAGACGCAGGCCGGGCCGGGGGAATTGGGCCGATTCTGGCCTCGACCGGCCTGATCCTCCTCATCGCGCTCGGGACCTCACTTCCTCTCGGGATAGCTTCGAGTATCTGGCTGTCAGAATTCGCTAGCGCTACCAAATTCAGGGCGACCCTCGTGAGTGGGATCGATCTGCTCGCGAGCGTGCCATCGATCGTTTTCGGCTTGTTCGGGATGGTCTTTTTCTGCGAAGTGTTAGGCCTCGGTTTTTCGCTGGCAGCCGGTGGACTGACGCTCGGATTGATGATTTTGCCGCTGGTCATTCGCACCACTTCGATTGGCCTGGAGGGGCTGCCCCGCGATCTCCGAGGCAGTGCCGCTGCTCTTGGGTTGAGTAAAGTGTCTCTGATCAGTCGGCTGCTCCTTCCCCAGGCGGCACCCAGCATCGCAGTGGGAGCAGCGCTCGGCACTGGGCGGGCTTTGGCTGAAACAGCGGCTCTGATTTTCACAAGCGGCTATGCGACGCGTTGGCCCAGTGGCATCGACCAATCCGGGCGCGCGCTTTCCGTTCACGTCTACGACCTGGCTATGAATGTGCCGCGAGGAACTGAGAATGCAGCGAAGTCAGCCCTCGTGCTCCTGATTCTCGTTTTGGTGATTAACCTCCTCACGCAGCATCTATCGAAGAGATGGCGGCGTTCTTTGAGTAAGTCATGAGCCTGCCTATTCCCAGCTCAGTTGAGGTGCGAGACCTCTCGGTCCAGTATGGTCCCCAATGGGCTCTACGGGGCGTCGACGTGAATTTCCCAG
>JBCCBR010000067.1:0-10780 GCA_039033935.1 Verrucomicrobiota bacterium | reverse complement strand
GACTCGACTACGGCTATCCGATCTTCACGGAGAACGTCGTCACCGACGAAAGCGGTCGTTTCCACATTGGCGCGACAGCGACTTTCTAGGGAATCGGTTAAAATTGTTTTCAATCGCAAGGCCTGAACGGATCTCCGTTCGGGCCTTTTTTGTGTTTTTCGCAAGATCCGGTCGTTGGGACAAGGATCGGACGCGGGTGCTAAGAAAACGCCAAGTCAGTGGCAGAGGGCGCTTGCGAAAGTGCTTTCGAAAGTGATTGCGATTAATTGCTCAGATAATGAGTGCCTGAGCTGATTGCGGTCCTTCTCTTCTTGAATCCACTCGGTCGAGGCGTTACAACTCACCTCTCAAATTTCAAAAATCCAACCACACCGAACGAACTCCATGGGACGACCTGTAACTCTTTTCACCGGCCAGTGGGCCGATCTTGATTGCGAAACAATCATCACGAAAGCCAAGGAGTTCGGCTACGATGGTGTCGAATTTGGTTGTTGGGGAGATCACTTCGAGGTGGATAAGGCCGACGCCGCTTATTGCCAGGCGAAACGCGATCTTCTCGCGAAGCACGACATGAAGTGCCTCGCAATTTCCACTCACCTGGTCGGTCAGGCGGTTTGCGACAATATCGACGCTCGGCATCAGCAAATCCTGCCCGATTACGTCTGGGGCGATGGAGATCCTGAAGGAGTCAGACAGCGCGCAGCTGAGGAGCTGAAAAAAACCGCAGTAGCGGCAAAAGAGTTCGGTGTTTCAGTGGTCAACGGCTTCACCGGTTCCTCAATCTGGCACCTGCTCTATTCGTTTCCTCCGGTGCTGCCGGGTCAGCTCGATGCTGGCTATCAGGACTTTGCCGATCGCTTCGGCCCGATCATGGATGTCTTTCAGGAAAATGGCATCAAATTTGGTCTTGAGGTGCACCCCACCGAGATCGCGTTCGATATCTCCTCAGCTCAGCGGGCGGTCGAGGCGATTGATCATCACCCTGCCTTCGGGTTCAACTACGATCCGAGTCACCTTGGCTATCAGGGTGTTGATTACGTTGAGTTCATCTACCAGTTTGCTGACCGCATCAATCATGTCCACATGAAGGATGTCTACTGGTCAGACACGCCGACGAAGGCTGGCGTCTTCGGCGGGCACGTCGACTTCCACCAGCGCGAGCGCTTCTGGGATTTCAAATCGATGGGGCGCGGGAAAATTGACTTTGAGCGCATCATCCGAGCACTCAACGACATCGGCTACACCGGTCCGCTCTCGGTCGAGTGGGAAGATGGTGGGATGGATCGTGAAGCAGGCGCATCTGAATCAGCTGCCTTTGTGAAGCAGGTCGATTTCCCAGCTTCAAATATTGTCTTCGATGCTCAGTTCGCTGAGTGAGAGACTCTGAAAGAGCCAGAAGGCCGGAATCTCCGGTTTTGAGCATTTGAGGCGCAGTCTTTTTGAGTGTAGCCCGAAGGTCTGACTCCCTTGCCTGGGCGCGAACGTAGCCTCAGCAATGCAGTCGACAATCATCATTGGTGGAAGCTCGGGGATAGGTTTTGAACTTGCCTCGGAGTTGCTTGCTTCGGGAAATCAGGTTTCGACCGCGTGTCGGGAGGAGGGCCGCCTTGGCGAACTCCCCGGCATCGAGTATCAGGCTTTTGACGCAACGCAGCCGGATGCTGAACTGAGTCTCCCGGAAACACTCGACTCTCTAATTTATTGCCCAGGGACGATCCAGCTGAAGCCTTTCCATCGTTTGTCCGTCGAGGACTTTCAGGGTGAGCTCGAAGTGAACTTCCTCGGTGCGGTGCGAGTGATCCAGCAAGCTCTGCCGACGCTCAAAAAATCAGAATCCGCATCGATTGTCCTTTTCTCGACCGTTGCGGTCCAGACAGGTTTGCCTTTTCACGCTGGGATCGCCTCAGCTAAAGGAGCGATCGAAGGGCTGACTCGATCGCTCGCGGCTGAGTTTGCTCCAAAGATCCGGGTCAACGCTCTCGCCCTAAGCCTGACCGACACGCCGCTCGCGAGTTCCTTCCTCAGCACCGACGAGAGGGTCAAAGCGTCGGCCGAGCGGCATCCGCTGAAGCGGGTAGGGGACGCCGCGGAGGTGGCCCGTACTGTGAAGTGGTTGATCGGACCTGACGCTGGTTTTATCAGTGGGCAGGTCATCACGATGGATGGCGGGCTTTCTTCGCTCAAGCTCCTCTGATTAGAGTCATGGCAACCGGCATCACTCTTGTCTTCCCTCACCAACTCTTCCGGAAACACCCGAGTCTTAAGAAAGGGAGACCGATCTGGCTGATTGAGGATACCCTCCTGTTTGGAGATCCTCACGCCCGGCCGGGCAAATTTCACCAGCAGAAGATCCTGCTCCACCGGGCGTCGATGAAAGCCTGGGCCGCGGAGAGAGAAAAAGCGGGCTACACCGTCTCGTATTTTGAATATGATCGGGAACTCCCTCTCGATCTTTGGCTCGAAAAACAGCATCGAGCCGAGAGCTTTGAAGAACTTCATCTCGCTGATCCAGTCGATTACCTGATCGAGCGTCGATTGAACCGATTTGCTTCGAAAGCGGAGGTTTCACTTCAGGTGAGCGATTCACCGATGTTTCTGACACCACCCGACTGGGCAGAGGAGCAGTTCAGCAAGCGGAAGAAACCATTCATGGCCTCTTTCTATGAGGCCCAAAGAAAGAGGATGGGCATCCTCATCGACAAAGACGACGAGCCGACTGGTGGGCGCTGGAGTTTTGATGATGAGAACCGGCTCTCGATGCCGAAGAAGGGGCTCGATGTTCCAGACTTACCTCACATCAAAGAGCGACCGGAAGTCGAAGAAGCTCGCGAGTATGTGGCCGCGAACTTTTCCGATTACCCAGGCATAGCTGATCAATTCGCCTACCCGGTCAGGCTAAAGGACGCGGAGGCGTGGCTCGATCATTTCCTGGAATGGCGCTTTGACCGGTTTGGTCCCTATGAAGACGCGCTCTCCGATCGAGAGCGAGTGCTCTTTCATAGCGTGCTCACCCCGATGATGAACATCGGTTTGCTGACTCCTGAGGAGGTCTTGGAGCGAGCCCTTGAGTATGCTGCGGAAAATGAGGTGCCGCTGAACTCGCTTGAGGGATTCGTGAGACAGATCATCGGCTGGCGCGAGTTTATGTGGCTGATGTATCGTCGGCATGGCGTCGAAATGCGGACGCGCAATTTCTTTGAACACACTCGTCAGCTGCCCGACACATTCTGGACTGCGGAGACTGGGGTTGAGCCCCTCGATCTTGTCATCAGCCGAGCTCGGGATCATGCCTATTCCCACCATATCGAGCGACTCATGGTGATGGGCAACTTCATGCTGCTGGGCGGCTACGATCCGGACTGTGTCTACGACTGGTTCATGGAGTTCTACATCGATGCCTATGATTGGGTCATGGTCCCTAACGTATACGGCATGAGCCAATTTGCCGATGGCGGTATTTTTACAACCAAGCCTTATATCAGCGGGTCAAACTACGTCAAAAAAATGTCGGACTACGGGAAAGGCCCGTGGTGTGAGACCTGGGATGGGCTGTTCTGGAGCTTCATCGAGCAACACTACGACTTCTTCAAAGGCCAGTATCGCCTCGCGATGATGGCGAGGAATCTCGATAAAATGAGCGATGAAAAACGTGCTGGTCATCAAAAGGCTGCTGCGGCCTTCCTCGAAGATTAATTGAAAGCCGACCGTGTAGGGTCATGGGACAGATTCGTGTTACTGCTGAACTCAGCGATCTCGCTGAAAATCACCAGCCGTTTACTGACGACTTTCTTGTCGGCACTGGGGCGATCGATTGCATGGCACCGGGCGACCAGCTCGATCTCGCCGGAATTCGAAGAGAGGGTAAAGGGGTCTATGAACTTGCTAGCGGAGAATCGACGCGATTCGATTACGGTTTCGCGAGGGTGCGCTTTCTGGGATTTGAAACAGTCGCCCAGGTTGTCTTTGGGCCAGACAATTGTGAACCGCTCATTGGCGTAGTCGCTCTCGAGAATGTCGGCATCGGTGTCGACCCAGTCACGAAGACTCTTGAGCAGATGGCAGCGAGACCCCTGAAAGGCATTCGTCCCCAGCTACTCGGATAGGTCGTCGAAATCAGGAGCGCGGGTTTTCCAACCCGCGACCGCTAGTCTCGGAGAGGGACTCTACAAAATCACCCAAGGCTCTCGGAACAGCTGGGGACAGCCTGCCCTCCGCAGTCTCGCGCGGAGGAGGAGCTATTCTCCGACGCACCGTTGCCTTGCCCAGCCACTCAGGAGAGCGGGTTTTCCAACCCGCGACCGCTAGTCTCGGAAGGCGACTCTACAAAATCACCCAAGGCTCGGCGGAACAGCCGGGGACAGCCTGTCCTACGAAGCCTTGCGCGGAGGAGGGGCTAAGCTCCGACGCACCGTGCTCTGCACTTGCCACTCAGGAGCGCGGGTTTTCCAACCCGCGGCATCCAGTCTCGGACGCGACACCACGAAATAGCCGAGATAAGCTTGGCTGCCGCAGCCCCGCGCGAAGGCATGGCTGTTCCTCCAAAGCCGCTCATCAACGGCATACACCTTCGATTCTCACCGAACTCCCTCAGCGAGCAGCTCGATTGAGTAAAACCCGGTCCTTGCTGTAACGTAGAGCGTGTTTCCGACCAGCAGGCAGTTGGCGGGTTTTTCGGGCGGTGTCAGGCGGCGCACTTCTTCTCCAGCGGGCGAAACGACAATGATGTCGCCCTCCCAGGTCAGATAGATATTCCCCTTGGTGTCGACACTGAGACCGTCGCTCCCATGCTCGATCAGCAGTCGTTTGTTCGCTACCTTTCCGGGAGCAAGGATGTCGTAGACAAAAATCTTCCCATCCGCTTGATCGGCAACATACAGCACGCTTTCGTCTGGCGAGGCGATGATCCCGTTCGGGCGGACAAGCTCAGCATCGACCTGGCTCAGTTTGCCTTTACGATCGACGTAGTAAACCGCCTCGACGGCGAGTTCCATATCGTCGCGTTTGCCATAGCGGGGATCGGTGAAATAAAAGCCGCCGGTGCCGTCGGGAACGAGATCGTTAGGGCTATTGAGCTGGCTCCCTTCCCACTTTTCGACAACCGTCTTTTGCGCATCCCCCAATATTCGGGTGACTCGTCGATTCCCTCCCTCGCAGGCTAGCATTGCTCCGCCGGGAACGAAAAAGAGCCCGTTGGCGCGACCGGTCGATTCTCGGAAGACTTCGATTTGGCCGGTCTCAGGGTCGTAAACATGAGTCCGCTCGTTCGGAATGTCATTGAAATAGATTTTCCCATCCGGGCCGAGGGCGGGACCTTCGGTGAACTTGTATCCGCTCCCGAGTTGCTGAAACTCGGCACCCTCAGCAGCGGTTTCCCCAGCACCCTCGGATGCCGACTCAGCCTTTGGGCGAAGTTCGGTCGGGATCGAGAGCAGCTCGACGCTGGCGAACTCCACGTCCATATCCTGATTGCCATGCAATTGCAGTCCAAACTGACCGCTCGATCTCCCCGGATCATCGAATACCTCAGCCGACTTCACTCCGTTGACATGCACGGTGATGCGTCCGCCTCGGGTCGTCACATCCATCACATTCCAATCGTCAGGCTTGAAAAAGCCTGCGATCGCCTCAGGTGTCGGCTTCGCCACCCACTTGCGACCTCCGGTTTCATAGAGTCCACCGACACCCCGACCCGCCGCATCAATTTCGGCCTGGAACCCATTCACCGCGACTCCTTCTGGTTTAGGCTCGCAGCGAAAGTAGAGGCCACTGTTTCCCTGGTGCGCGCGGTATCGGACTCGAATCGTGAAATCGTCGTAGCTTTCATCGCTCAAGAAAATGGCGTGGCGTTTTTCGGATTTTTCGGCGCGGCCTCTCAAAATGCCATCGGTGATCGACCAGGAATCAGGGAGCTCGGTGCTCCAACCTGAAAAATCTTCGCCATTGAAGAGTGGCTCCCACTCCGACTTTCCGAGATCCTGAATCCGAATGTTGCGATAGCGGACCTGCAGTGGGTCTTCACGACTCCCGACCCCGTGGACTTGCAGACCGATGAAGCCCTCCAGGGTCATCGCATCGAGCAGATCAGCCGCGAGGACGCCGTTGATGTAGGTGCGAATGTGAGGGCCGACCGCCTCGATGCGATAATGATTCCACTCATTCTGCTTGAAGGCGTAGCGCGCCGCCGGATTGCCGACGTGGTTGTCGAGCCAGCCACGACGCGCCTCGTCGTAGATGCCTCCGCTCCAGCCCCGATCGGATGGGTCGATCTCGACCTGATAGCCATGGACGCGCCCGTCCTTATAATCGGCCAGACTGTTGGATCGGATCTGAACACCGCAGTTCAGCTCTGGATCGACTTTGAATTCCAGCTCGAGGATGAAATCGCCGTAGCGTTTTTCGGTGCAGAGGAAAGAGTTCGGCGTTTTTGGCACGGTCGTGCCGACGATGACGCCGTCTTCGATTGTGTATTTTGCTTCACCGCCTTTCTGGGTCCAGCCGTCAAAATTTTCGCCATTGAACAGGGTGATCCATTCGTCGGCCGAGGCAAAGGTGGCAGCGAAGAGGCAGCAGGCAGCGATGAGTGATTTCATAGAGCGTTGAGGGAAAGTGTGATGAGGAGAAAATCTAGGTGCGGGGATGCGGGCCGAGGTGTTCGTGATGGAGCTTCCAGTTGTTGTCTTCTCGGACAAGGATGGCCGTGCCGCGACCGCCGCCAGATGCTGGCTGGCCATCGATGAGTCCGTCCAAGTGAAAGTGATAGTGGCAAGTCACGACGGTCTCGGTCTCGAGCATCCACTCGATGTGGTCGATCAAATAGGTCTCGTCCTGAATGAGCTGGAAAGTGCGATTGAAAGCCGCTTCGATCTCAGACTTGCCTCGAAAGGTCCCGCTCGAAAAGATGAAAGTGGCGTCTTCCGCGATGAAGGGTGCGACTACAGCCCAGTCCTGTGATTCGAGCGCTTTTTCGTAGGCTTTGAGAGTGTCGGCGGCGTTCATGCGAGGTGGAGGATACTATTTGCGGCGGCGAAGGGAAGAGAAAGTCGATTCCTACCTTCATCAGGGGGGCGCAACCCTCTTTGGTCCGCGACTTAACCCTCTTGGGTCTTCAACCTAACCCTGTTGACTCCAAGACCTAACCCTGTTGACTCCGGCGCTTAACCCTGTTGAGTCGAGGCTGGGAGTGATTGCTTTGGAAAGCGCTCGTCTCCAACCTGCCAAAATGGATTCTCCGTCTTTCCCGATTTCTGCGATCGATGAGCCGCTTGCGGTTCGAGGGCGTTGGTTCGCGGCGGGGGATGAGCGGGTCTGGATCAAAGCAGTCACCTTCGGGCCCTTCCCGGCAGGCCATTTTGCGGATGAGGGGATCAGTCAACTGGAGCGACTCAAGAACGATCTGGGGGCGAATGCCCTCCGGCTCTACGAGATACCGAGCTTCGATTTTCTGCACGCTTGCGCTGAGCTTGGTCTGCGGGTGTTCGTGACCCTGCCATGGTCGCAGCATGTTGATTTCCAGAAAGACCGGGGGCCGTTTGCGGCTGCCGATCAGCTATTGCTCGAGACGGTTCAGAGGTTCCGGGGTCACCCGGCGATTGCAGGCTACCTCGTCGGCAACGAGATCGATGCGACTTTGGTCCGGTGGATGCGTCCCCGCAGAGTGAGGGCAGATCTGGAGCATCTCATCGAAGTGGGGAGAGCGAATGATCCGGACGCTCTATTTGCCTACGCGAACTACCCGTCGACTGAGTATCTGCTGCCGCGGAATCAGGATTTTCTCGCATTCAACCTTTACCTCGAAGATCGGAAGGCCTACCGCGACTACCTCGCTCGGCTACAGTGCTGGGCAGGGGACAAGCCGCTGCTGATCACTGAGTTTGGGTGTGATTCAAATTCCCATGGCGAGGAAGCTCAGGCCGAAATGCATCAATGGCAGATCGACGAAGCTCAACGGGCCGGAGTCGCTGGCACGACCTTGTTCGCGTGGAGTGATCTGTGGCAGCGCGGCGGACAGACCATCGAAGGCTGGAATTTTGGGCTGACCCGGCGCGACAGCTCGCCGAAGCCAGCGCTTACCTGGGTCGCGGAGACTTGGTCGGATATTGAGAGCCCGGCAGATGGGCTCGATCTTGGTGAGGCGCCAAAAGTCTCTGTGATTGTCTGCACATATCGGGGATCAGCTACCTTGGTTGCCTGTCTCGACTCGCTCGTGGCGATCGACTATCCCGATTTCGAAGTGATCGTGGTGAACGATGGCAAGGATCTCCGCGTCGCCGAAATTGCAGAAACCTATCCACCGGTCCGTCACATCGCGATTGATCACTCGGGCTTGAGCTTTGCTCGCAATATCGGGGCAGAGGCGGCTCGCGGTGCCATTTTTGCCTACACCGATGATGACTGCGTGGTCGAGCGGGATTGGTTGAAGTGGCTCGTATCGATGTATCAGGAAAATCCATCGCTCGGCGCGGGCGGTGGGCCCAACATTCCGCCACCGGCGGAAACTGCCCAGGTCGCAAGGATCGCGGCGGCTCCTGGCAGTGCGACTCACGTCCTCCTCAGTGATCGTCTCGCGGAGCACATCCCCGGCTGCAATCTCTCGGTGAAACGCGAGGCGTTCGAGGCGATCGGCGGATTCGATCCCATTTACCGAGCGGCAGGAGACGATGTCGACTTTTGCTGGCGCTTGCTTGAGGCGGACTACGAGATCGGTTTCCAGGCTTCCGCCTTTGTCTGGCATCATCGCCGGCTCACGGTTGCGGCCTACCTCCGACAGCAACGCGGCTATGGGAAAGCGGAAGCGCTGCTGATGCCAAACCATCTCGATCGATTTCGGAGCTTTGGCGGTGCCGAGTGGCACGGCCGAGTCTATTCGTCGCGACCGCTCGGCGGAGAGTTGATCTATCATGGATTGAGGGGCTACGCGCCCTTCCAGCTGATTTACCCGGCGGGCGAATCGGGTCTCGGTGAGTTGTTTCTCAACATCTCGTGGTTGGTGGTGGGCCTTGGTTTCGCCGTCTTGGGCGGGTTGCTGTGGTGGCCACTGCTAGTTGTCGCCGGATTGATGGCATTGGCCACCCTGGTCGAAGGTTGGCGAAGAGCGGGGCGAGCCCCGATCGAGGGGCGATACGAGGGCTTCACCTCAAAGCTGGTCATTGGCGGCCTGATCCATGCCCAGGGGATCGTCCGCAGCGCCTCGCGCATTCGGCACGGCTGGCGCTGGATTACATGGGGTCGTCACGCTCGAAAAGCGATCTTTGCGATCGGCAGAGAGCTCAGCTCGGGTTGGTGGAAAATTGGAGGAGATTCGGCGTGGTGGAGTGATCAGGGAGTGGGGCGCGATGCACTGCTCGATGCGATCAAAGAACGGGAGAAAAGCGCCCGAGATGATGATTCAGGTAAAACTGATCTAGAATTGGGGCGAGATGCGTTCTGGAGCTGGGCGCTTCTCACGGTAACTGAATATCATGAAGGAGAGGGTCGACTCACTCGGGTGCGGCTGCTCGGCCGACCGCATCTGTGGACTCGTGTCGCGCTCTTGTTTGTGATCCCGTTGGTCCTGATCGTTTTGATGATGTTGGCGCATTATTGGATCGCGGCAGTGATAGTTCCGCTTAGCGTCCTTGGTCACTTCCTGATCAAAGCCGCCATTCGTCTCCGGCGCCGCAATATCGACGCAGCCGCAAAAGCGATCGGCCTGAAGCCGATGTGAAAGTGCAGCGTCACTCCCCGATCGCGGTCAGGATAATTCGTCGCTGGTGAGGGGCTCGCCGATGTTCGAAAAGAAAGACGCCCTGCCAGGTCCCGAGCCCAAGCCGGCCATCAATTACCGGAATGTGCTCACTGGTCCGGGTCAGAGCCATACGCAGGTGGCTCGGGCTATCGTCGGGGCCCTCATAAGTATGAACGAGGAAGGGGAGATCTTCCGGCACGAGGTGATCAAAAAAAGCGTGGAGGTCGGTTCGCGCCTCTGGATCGGCATTTTCCATGATCACAAGACTGCAACTCGTGTGCTGGACGAACACAGTGATCGAGCCATTCTGAATTTCAGAGTCGGACAGAAACTGGCGAATCTCGGCGGTGAGTTCGTAGGTGCCTTTACCCTTGGTTTGGATGCGCAGAGTGTCGTGATAAACGGCCATTTTTTCTAGGGAGCGGACTGCCTTCTTCGGGGAGGTTGAGCGAGTCAGGTGCGAAGAGAGATCTTCCGACCGAAGTTCGCAGACGAAGCTGGATTCGCAATCGCAAGCAGCGGAACTCTAGGCGTTTGCTAGTTTTGCTGGATTTTCGGGCCGCTCATGGGCTTGCGAGTGCTTCAGGCAAAACTCGGTGGGTTCGGAAGCTTCATGGGGACCTGTTTCCAAGGCCTTTCTCAAGATCGACCGGATTTAATCCTGGTTGCCTCACAAAATTCCCATTTTGTTGGCACCTCGATCCATTTCGGCTCTTACAGAACGATTGGCTCTGTCAGAATTTTTTTTAATTTGCAGCCGTTTGACTGATGAGGACTCCTTTTTGACGGGCTGAAGAGTTTTTAGGGCCTAAAATTTCAGTGACAATAGACTACTCAGAGTTGCAAATTATAAATGGGAAAAGTCGCACTTTTAGTTTGCGATCACGAATCTCCTTGTGTAACGGTCGGATTGGTATCGCCTTAGGGTCGATTACGCGTCTGATGAAAATTCCCTTTGCCCCCCTACTTCTAACGATGTTGGTCTGCATCGTGGGTCTTGAGGCTCAAGAGAAAACAGACCTCGAGCGTAGAGGGCTTTTTAACCGAACTTTTTTT
>JBCCBR010000066.1:0-10789 GCA_039033935.1 Verrucomicrobiota bacterium | reverse complement strand
GGATGCGTTAGGAAGAAATTCCAGCTCATAGCCGTCTTTCAGGTATTTGCCCGGGCCGTAGAGGTAAACGATAGCCCCCAGCGCAACAAAGATGAGGAGAGCGACGAGGGAGAGGCCCCCCAGGCAACCGCAGCAACTCTTGCAGCCTTTCTTTTCATTCATGTTTTGGTAGGGATCCGTCGGATGTTTTCGTTGTTTTTGCTCCCGCTTCTTTTCCTTTTTGCTCTTGCGGGCTGACTTCGGGACGTCGGCACTGTATCCAGTCCCGTCTGTGTAGATGGGATGCAAATCAGGATTCGGGAGTGGCGGTGCCGGTATCTCTTCGCCATCGGAGTCGCGTGGGGCGGAGGTGTCGTTGGAATCGCTCATGATTCGATCCTCGGTCAGATCGGACTGCGTCAGTAAAAATTGAATATGGGTGAGGTTCAAGCAAGGATTAGACCATCGTGATTTCGGTCATTTTACCCTTCTTTAATCGTCTCGAAGCGGTCCGGCGAGCGATCCGATCGCTCCAGGCTCAAACGTTTTCGGGTGAGTGGGAAGTGATTCTGGTGGACGACGGATCGACCAGCCCGCGAGCTGAGCTGAAGGCTTTGTCGGAGCAGGCAAAGAATGCAGGCATGCGGTTCATCAAACTACCGCAAAACTGTGGGGTCGCAGCGGCGCGCTGCGCCGGGGTCGAAGAGGCGAGGGGAGATTGGTTTGCCTTCCTCGATTCGGATGACGAGTGGCTACCGCCCAAGTTGCAAACCCAGCTCGCCTGGCACGATGAGCACCCTGATATTCGGGTATCTCAAGTCAGCGAAATGTGGCTTCGCGATGGCCGGACGATCAAGAAACCCCGCCATCTCGAGCAGCGTGCTGGCAACCTCTTCGCAGAGGCGGTCGAGCGCTGCGTGATCAGCCCCTCTTGCGTGATGCTTTCCCGAGATCTCTGGATCGAGACCGGCGGATTCGATGCTCGATTTCGGGTCTGCGAGGACTATGCCTGGTGGCTGCAGGTCACTGCGAAGGAAGAGATCGGTCTGATACCGGGTGCTCCGCTTGTGCGAAAACACGATGGAGCCGCTCCTCAGCTTTCACGGGCGATTCCGGTGCTCGATCGTTGGCGGGTTGTGGCCTTATTGGAGCGAATCATCGAGCCAACTTTTTCGGCGCACCAGCGAGCAACGATGAAGGGCGCCGCGATCGAGAAAGCACGGCGCATCCACACTGGAGCCGAGAAAAGAGGCCACCGTGAACTGGCTCAACTATTCGCAAATGTGGCCCAGGTTCTCGATTCAGATGCTTCGATTAATCGGTCGCTCCTCGCGGCAGTGTGGGCGTCCTGCGACCTTTCGTCCGATTCAGAGCTTACTGCGTAACGCACAACGATCACCGTACTTACCGCCCTTTTTGTGACCTTTTCCCATGCCTAATTACAAAACCTCCATCCATTGGTTCAGGCGCGATTTGCGACTGTCTGACAATGCGGCGCTCGCCGCTGCTCAGGAAAGTTCTGAGACCTTGGTTCCTCTTTTTATTCTCAGCGATTGGAAAGGGGAGCACGCCTGGACCGGGCCAGGCCGGCAGGCTTTTTTGTGCGGCTGTCTCGAGTCGCTTTCACAGAACATTGATCATGTCGGGGGGAGTCTCATCATTCGGAGCGGGGAGCAAATCGCAGTGCTCAAAAAACTCATCAAAGAGACCGAAGCCGATGCGGTGTTTTTCAATCGTGATCCCGATCCATTTGGAAAGGAGCAGGAAAGCAAGCTGCGGGAGCTTTGTCGGGAGATCGGGATCGAGTGCCACGGTTACAAAGACGCGGTCCTGCACGAAGGCGGTGAAGTCCTGACCGGGTCCGGGAATCCCTACAAAGTCTACACACCCTATTCCCGAAGTTGGTTTGATGTTGAGAAGCCTGAAAGCCTCAAGCGAGTTTCGAAGATCGACTCACCAACAGGGCTGCATTCCGAGCTCGTCCCCGATCCTTCCCACTGGGGTCTGAAGCCCGTTTCTGATTTATTACGAAAACCGGGTGAAAAAGCCGCGAGAGAGCGGTTAAAAAGCGCTATTGAAGGGGTCCTCGGTGGTTACAAAGATCATCGGAACGATCCATCTGCCGATGCGACATCCCACCTCGGAGCCGATCTTCGATATGGGACGCTCTCTGTCCGCACCGTCTTTCACGAGGCCGAAAAAGCTCGGCAGAATGCGCCGGATCGGGATTCCCGAGAGTCGATCCACGAATTTCAGAAACAGCTCGCCTGGAGAGAGTTTTTCATGGCAATCCTCTCGAATTTCCCGGAGGTGCTCGAAACCGATTTCGCCGAGCAATGGCGGGGGCTCCACTGGGATGAGCCGGGCGAAAGCTTTGACCGCTGGCGAGAGGGACGGACCGGCTTTCCGCTCGTCGATGCAGGAATGCGGCAACTCGCTGAGACCGGCTACATGCACAATCGCGTTCGCATGATCACCGCGATGTTCTTGACCAAGGACCTCCACATCTACTGGCGTCATGGCGAATCGCACTTCATCCAGCACCTGCTCGACGGTGAGATCGCGAACAACAACGGAGGCTGGCAATGGTCGGCCGGGACAGGAGCCGACGCGGCCCCCTACTTTCGCATTCAAAATCCCTGGACGCAGACGGAACGCTTCGACCCACAAGGGGACTACATTCGGCGCTGGGTCCCGGAGTTAGAGGGTGTTTCAGGGAAGGCGATGCAAAAGGCTCCGAGCGACGGAAAGCCGATTGCTGACGACTACGTGCTGCCAATGGTTGATCACTCTACCGAGCGGGATGAGACCTTGCGGCGCTTCAAAGCCCATCGAGGCGAAAGCTGACTCAAATCTTCGTTTTCGTGAGTGACCTTTGCCAAATCCTACCTAAACTGGCGCGGTGAGTGAGGGCTACCAGGTTTTTGCACGAAAGTATCGACCGAAGACGTTTGACGACGTGCTTGGTCAGGATCATGTCGTCCAGACTCTTCGCAATGCGATTGAGCAGGACCGGCTCGCTCACGCTTACCTCTTCGTCGGCCCGAGAGGCACTGGAAAGACGTCGACTGCCCGTATCCTCGCAAAGGCCCTGAATGGCCCGGGTGGGCCGAAGATTGATTTTGACCCAGACGATCCGGCCTGCGTTGAGATCGCGGAGGGGAGAGCGCTTGATGTGCTCGAGATCGATGGTGCCTCCAACAACGGAGTCGAGCAGGTCAGAGATCTCCGTGATACCGTGAAATTCGCCCCGGCCTCCAGTCCGTTCAAGATCTACTACATCGACGAGGTGCATATGCTGTCGACGGCGGCATTCAATGCGCTGCTGAAGACTCTCGAGGAGCCGCCCGAGCATGTGAAATTTATCTTTGCGACGACTGAGCCGCAGAAAATCCTGCCGACCATTATCAGCCGTTGTCAGCGGTTTGATCTGCGACGGATCCCGACCCTGGTGATCGCTGAACACCTTGCTTTCATCGCCAAAGAGGAAGGCATTGGACTGAGCGAAGCAGCCGCTTTTGCGATCGCAAAAGGCGCCGATGGCGGGATGAGGGATGCCCAGTCGATGCTTGATCAGTTGGTCGCCTTTTGTGGCGACGCGATCGAAGAGTCGGATGTGCTCGACATTTTCGGGTTCAACAGTGCTGAGTCGATTGCCAGCCTCGCCCAGCAAATCCTTTCGCGTGATACCTCTGCCGCGCTCGCGACGGTTCATCTGCAAAGCGAAGCGGGGAAAGATCTGAGCCGCTTCCTCGCCGACCTGATTGGACATTTTCGCCTCGTGCTGGTCCGCAAAGTCGACCCGAATTCCAAGACTGAGGAGGTGCCGTCCGAAATTCGAGAGGCAGTCGCCTCGCAGAGCGAGACCGTTGAGACCCCGCGTCTCCTCGCGTTGATTGATCTGCTCGCAGAGACTGACGCGAGGATCAAATGGGCCACCAACAAGCGGCTCCATTTTGAGATTGCGGTGATCAAGTCGATCCAGACTCTCAGCGAAGCCTCTCTCGACGATGTCATTTCGATGCTTTCAGCTGCCGGTGACGTCGCCGATCAGCTCCCGGCTCCCTCGACCGAGGCAACCCAACCCGCATCAAGCCCTCGCTCGGCGACGGTGCAGCCGAGCGAGCGGACCGTGTCGGAAAAAGCTGCTCCGGCTGATCCTTCGACACCGATCGTCCCCGAAATCGAGGAATCCGTCGAAAGCCAACTCCCCGCCGAAGCCAAACCGGTTGATTCATCACCCGAGCACGGTAGCGAAGGAATGTTCTCCGGGAGCGAGCTCTGGGAGGCAGCTCGCAAAGAATTGATTTCTTCGAGTGAGTTGCTCGAGAGCCTTCTCGGAGCAGCCCATTTCGTTTCTCAGGAAGGGTCCGCCTTTACGATTGGATATGCTGTCGATCAGCGGTTTTTCCGCGAGTCGATTTCAGACTACGAGTCCGCGATTCAAGAGAAACTGAGCCAGCTTTCAGGCCAAGCGGTCAGGCTCACTGTGATTGTCAGCGAGGAGCTGTCAGCAGTGTTGCCGCCCGAAGAACCATCCGAGCCTGACGAGACTCCGGTGGAGATACCGGAGCCTGAACCGCTTCCACAAGTAGACGCGGCAGAGGCATCTGACGGCGAGGATTTCAAAAATGATCCATTGATTCGCGAAGCGCTCGATGTATTCAGTGCCCGTGTTATCAAGAGCTAGGTGGGCCAAAACCACCATTCTTTTAGTTGTTCACCAAAACCGAAAACGAATCCCGACCGATGAATATCGCGAAGATGATGAAGCAGGCCCAGCAGATGCAGAAAAAAATGGGCCAAATGCAGGAAGAGCTTGCCGAGCGCGAAGTCGAGGCCAGCGTCGGTGGAGGAAAAGTGACCGTCGTTGGAAACGGTGCCGGGGAAGTGCTCTCGATCAAAATTGATCCGGCCGTGGTCGATCCCGAGGATGTTGAGATGCTCGAAGATCTTGTCCTGAGCGGCGTGAAGCAGGCCATCGAGCAAGGCAAGGCGATCAGCCAGGAGGAGATGGGCAAGCTCACCTCAGGTCTCGGATTGCCTCCAGGAATGGGCTTTTAGTTCGCGGCGTTGCCGCTGTCCAAAGTTAAAAGTGGGGTGCCGAGCTCTATCCGGTAGCTTTTCCACGTTCTTGGTTCTTGGTTCTTGGTTCTTGGTTCTTGGTTGTAGCCGCGTTTGCAAAAACGTGGCCGGGTGCACCGTCCTTTGTCCTTTGTCGTTTCATTGGTCGACGGACGTTTAACCCGAAGCCTCGGCCTTTGCGCCCTCGCGCCTCAGCGTGCGGCTATTCTCTTCGAAGGCAATACCCGCGTTGAATCTCCCCATAAGGTAGGGACGATCCGTCCCCGGTCGTCCGTCCGCCCGAGATTGAACCCCCGTTCTTTCCCGCCCAACCTGCCCCCGTCAATCTGCAACAAAACGGCGGGACATTTAGGGAATCCTGACCTTTGACGGATCTCAAAGTTTGTCTTTCGCAGAAAAAAGCGGTATCATTTTGTTATTGGTTCTAAGAACCTCTGAGGCGTGACGTTTGAGGTGGGTAAGTCCCGCACTCTATGGCTGCCGCTGTTTCCCCATTCATGGAAGTTCCTGCTCGCGATCTCGTCGAGACGGCTCAAGCCGATTTCGAGGGCCCACTGACGGGCTACGCAGCTGGCCTCCTTGGCGGAGATTGGGAGCGTGCTCGCGACGTCGTCCAAGACACCTTTGTGAAACTGCATCGGCAGGATCCCGAGATGATCCGTGGAAAGCTGAAAAGCTGGCTTTACACGGTATGCCGAAATCGAGCCATCGACGTGCTCCGCAAAGAGAATCCGATGCTGACTTCGGCCGGCGAGGCCTTTGCCAATCTCGAAGTGGCAACACCCGATCCGTCACGAGTGGCGGAGAGTCGGGAACGCCACGAAGAGGTGTTGCGCTTTCTCGACCGCCTTCCTGATAATCAGCGCGAGGTGATTCGGCTCAAATTCCAGGGCGATCTCAGCTACAAGGAAATTGCTGAAGTGACCGGGCTCAGTGTCAGCAACGTGGGTTTCCTGATCCACACCGGCATCAAACGGATGCGCACCCTGATGGGCGTCGAACTCTAATCTTCTAACTTTCTCAGACCACTAAACTGTAACCACTGCCATGTCTCATCTACCGCTTGATCCAGATGACCCCCGTTTGACCGCTTATGCTCTTGGCGAGATGCCAAGTGCGGAGGTCGATGAATTCGCCGCTCTTCTCGCCGAGTCGCCTGCCGCACAGCGCGAGTTGGCTTCTCTCTCTGAGATGGCTGACCTTCTCTCGACTGGACTCAAACTGGAATGTGAAAATACTCCAACAACAAGACGCGGTCTCGTCCTTCTCGATGGTCCAGCCGCTGCCAACGTGGTCTCAGGAAATTTCCGCTCGACCCGGCGTTGGGCAATCGGGGCGATGGCAGCAGCGTTTGCCGCAGTCCTTGGGGTCTCCGCATTGATGATTAATCAGAATTCGGGGCCTGCCGAGTTTGTCTACAGCGCGAGTCCGATTTCGGCTGATATGCTTGCTGAGGCACCCACGCTTGTCTTGACCAGCGGGACTGGGAATGCAGCTCCCGCAATTGTGCTTGGCGACGATCTTGGTAGCGTTAGCGATCTCGAAACTATTCTCGATGGAGGTGCTGAGACGGGCTTGGTCGATGCCAGCTACATCGAGGCGGCTTCGGCTTCTCGGTTTTCGAACCCACAGGCACAATTTGTTTCTTATCGCCCGGATTCCTACCTGCCACCGGTGGGTCACGTCAGCGAAGATCGCGGGCGCCATCTCATCGAGCATCGCCTCGCCGGAAGTCGCCTTGCCTTAAATGGGCAGGGGGTGCAACTCGGTTCCGGAGGGGCCGTCCTTGTCAGCGGATTCGTTCCAATGGACGGGGGAGTGAACGGGATCGGGTTCGAGACAACCGGCATTTCCGGGCAGTCTCTTCCTGTCGCGCTTGCTGAAACTGGAGATTCGGTCGCAGCGGACGGTCAGGAGATCCTCGCGGACATGAAAGCGATGCAGGAGGAGTTGACTCGAGTAATCGAAGTCCTCGGAGCGCGCGGGACTGATCCAGAAGAGCAGGCTCGCCTCAAGCGCGTCCTCCGCGAAACCCGTCGTCTCACCGGTGAGGTCCAGCGCAAGCTCTCTGAGTGAACGGAGCGCAAAGCACTGGTGTGGATCCTTCGTCTGGGATTCATCTAAGGGCCGCTAATCATCGAAAGTCGAGGAGGCAGACGCCTGCTCGGCTTTTTTGTTTTTGGTCGGAACGTTCAGCAACGGGTTATCAAAGTTGCGAATATTTTTTACTTAAGAAGAGTTGATCTTTTAGGCACCGAGCCCCACGCTCGTGCCCAGTCGGTCTTTTCTTTTGAAAACATCAGCCTCCCATCGCCGCGAATCCCCTCCATCGACATCGCCGCGCTTTGATACTGCCTCGGCACGACGAAGCCTGTTGCACGATATCGATTTGTCACGCCCCCCGTTTTCTGACTCGTTGTTTACCCATGAGATTCTCTCGAGGGGCAAACGGCTTGTCGAAAAGGGTCGCGTCAGAATTGTGACGGCAAACGTGCAGGGGCGATTTGCGGGATGTTTTGGGCAGGTCGATCTGGGGAGGGATACCCGGGCCGAGGTCAGCATCGTCCTCCAGCGGACCCCTCATGGCGAATGGCAGCTCGACGGTCGCAGCGATCAATCAGAAAACGCCAACAACGAGCATGTCGCCGCCTTGCTGATGGCCGTGATGGCGGAGAAAGGAGCCTGTGACGATACCTACGGGCTGGCCCCGAGTTGCTCCCGCCTTTTCCTGACGGCGGCCGACGTCAGGGCTGGGATTTTGTATTGGGACGATTCTGATGCTCGTGCCTTGCTGGAGCGGATGCCTCTTGCTCGTCTCGAGGGAGTTGATCCTGAAGTCGAAGCGCGACTCCGTGACATGGGGTTAAAGCAAATCGTCGAGCTCTACCCGAGCGATGAGATCATACCCGAATTTCGTGAGCATTTTGGTCACTGCTCGAAACGTCGCCCCCTGCACGAGCTTTTCTGGGCCGACTTTCTCTCGAATCGGAAAGCGGAGCTCGCCGAGCTGGGCTGCGAAATCGTGGTGGCCGATGATTTCGGCCTCCAGGTGATCGACAGTGCAGAGTTTTACGGAGAAATAGCTGAGTCGGAAGACTCGGTCGACTGGTTCAGCTTCGAATGCGGGATCCGGGTGGGCCGGGATCGACTCAATTTGCTTCCCTGCCTGATCCGCTACCTCGAGAGTATGCCGCCCGGCTTCTCGCTCTCGGCTTTGGAAAATCTCCCCAAAGGCCGGAAAGTGCCGGTCCAGGCAGGCGAAGAGGGGAAGTATGTGGCGATCCCGGCAAAGAAGCTTCAGGTCATTCTCAGCATCCTCTCGGAGTTGTTTGATCGAGACCCGATTGATCGATCCGGGAAGTTGCAGCTTCACCGGGTCCGTGCTGCTCAGCTCACTTCGATGGAAGGAGACGATGCCCTGGTCGACGCTGCCCCAGAGCGACTTCGGCTCCAGGCAGAAGAACTCGAGCGGCTCAAGCCGCGTGTTCCGGCAGAAGCTCCCGAGGAGTTTCTCGCAACGCTGCGATCATACCAGCAGGATGGTTTCGAGTGGCTCCAATTTCTGCGAGAACAGGGGCTCGGCGGAGTTCTCGCGGATGACATGGGCCTTGGCAAAACGATCCAGACGCTGTGTCACCTCCACACCGAAAAAGTCTCGGGGAGAGCTGACCTCCCCAGTCTCATCCTCGCGCCCAAAAGCGTCGTGCCGGGCTGGGTCAAAGAAGCGGCGAAGTTCGCTCCATCGCTGCGTGTGCTGGCCCTGCAGGGTTCCGATCGGAAGAAATACTACCCTGTCCTGCGGCACTGTGATCTTGTGGTGACCTCTTATCCGGTGCTCTTGCGCGATGCCGAAGAGCTTCTCGATCAGCGCTTTCATTTTGTGGTGTTGGACGAAGCTCACACCATCAAGAATACCGCTTCGCAGGTCACCAAAGTTGCCTACCGACTTGATGCGCGGCATCGACTCTGTCTTTCCGGGACCCCGATTGAAAACAACCTTGGGGAGCTTTGGTCTTTGTTTCACTTTTTGATGCCAGGCTTCCTCGGCGGAGAAGAGAGTTTTAACCGATGCTTTCGCGCGCCGATCGAAAAAGACCGGGACGAAGGCATCCGAAAGCGTCTCTCTGAGCGAGTCGCTCCATTGATGCTACGCCGCACCAAGCATCTCGTCGCGACAGATCTGCCTCCCAAAACGGAGATGGTCCGCTCGATCCAGCTCTACCCTAAGCAGGTCGAAATCTACGAGGCAGTGCGAGCGGCGGTCAGCAAAGAGATTCACGAAGAGATCAGTCGGCTCGGGGTCGAGAAGAGCCGCATGCTGGTTCTCGAAGCCTTGCTGAAACTCCGCCAGGTCTGCAATCATCCTCAGCTACTCAGCCTACCGAGCGCTCAAAAATCCCGGAAGTCGGCAAAGCTCGACTGGCTCACTGAATTTCTTCCTCCAATGGTTGAGAATGGCCACCGCATCCTTATCTTTTCTCAGTTCACCGGCATGCTGAGCCTGATCGAGGAGGCGCTCAACAAGCTCTCGATTCGCTATCAGACGCTGACCGGACAATCAAAAGACCGAGGGAAACTGACTGACGATTTCCAGACAGGCAAAATTCCGGTCTTTCTGATCAGCCTGCGAGCAGGTGGCACCGGCATCACTCTGACCGCTGCTGATACGGTGATTCATTTTGATCCGTGGTGGAATCCCGCCCTCGAAGCTCAGGCAACTGATCGAGCTTACCGGATCGGGCAGAAGAAACCGGTATTCGTTTACAAGCTCATCACCGAGGGAACGATCGAAGAAAAGATCCTCCTTCTGCAGCAAAAAAAGAGAGCGCTCTTCGATGGTATTTTAGAAGGCACTCCGCAGAAGCTCGCTTTCTCGGAAGAGGAACTCGATGATCTCCTCTCTCCTCTGAAAACGTGAGTGGGGATCTTCCGCGGTTTTTCAGAGCGACGGCTCACTCGTAGACCAAGCCCGGAATTTTTCCATGGGCGATGAGACGGCCACCTCGATCGAGGTCCATCTCGAAGATGTCGACACCATTCCCAAATTCGCCTTTGGAACGTTTTCCCTGGGCTCCAAACATCCAATGAGTATCCGTCTGAGGGTCGTAGCCCAGATAAAACATGACGTGTGAGACCTTGTGCCCTGATTTCCAGGTTCCACCCCAGAAGATGAGATCGCCCGGCGAGAGCTTCTGGAACAGTTTCTTCTCAGCACGCCGACCGTGCACGTCGTCGAGCAGCTTTTTGCGTTTTAGCCAATAGTATTGGTTGTAGGAAGTCCGCGGGACGTCATCGACTCCCAACTTTTCGAGGACATACTGAACCGTCCCAGAGCAGTCCATGCCGCCCTCATCGGGGTGATCTGCTCCGAAGATGTAGCGCAGCCCGCTTTGCGAGAGGCGATGAGCCTCGTTCCGTAGCGAGGTCAAAGAAAGTGCAGGTGGTACTCGTGGGGTAGATGTTTCGGTTGAGCTACTGTTTACCGTTTCCGGAGTCGTTCGCGATAAGGGCAGTGTGGTCTCGGTCGGTGGGGGTGACGAGGTTTCCGTGACCTGTGCCGCAACGAGGGGAGGGGCAATTTCCGTCGTAGTTGCGGATTCTACCATCGAGGGCAGCGACGGAACGGTGCGAGAGTCACTCAGAGGTGTGAGCGCACGGAAAGCCCTCCTCTGGGGCTCCGCCGACGCCTCAAAAGTTGATCGGGGGCCATGTCCTCCACGGGCCG
>JBCCBR010000065.1:0-10890 GCA_039033935.1 Verrucomicrobiota bacterium | reverse complement strand
GCCAGGTTGCCGCCGGGGCAGAAGCCGTTCTGGACGTCGATGACCCCAACAGGGTTGGATCGAGAAGATTTGAAATTCAGTCACTGCGATGGAATGAGCGAATTGAGGGTCTGGACAACCTCAGCACACTTTTCATCATCGAGTGCGTCGGGGTGCGGGCTCGAAAATCGCTGGGAATCGTTGTCGAAGTATTTCCCAGTGATGTTTGCGAACTCATGACTCGTGGAAAGCCGGTATAAAATCTCGGCTCCGATTCGGAGATCTTTGCCTTCCATTCCAAACCCCTCTTTCACCATCTTGCTTCCCAGAAAAGAACCGGGATTGACTGCTATGACTGCGGGGCCCTCTGATTCGAGTTCCTGCGCGAGGTGATGTGACCACATTGTCAGGGCGAGTTTGCTCTGAGAGTATGCTGA
The DNA here is from genome assembly GCA_039033935.1 of Verrucomicrobiota bacterium. Lineage (GTDB taxonomy): Bacteria > Verrucomicrobiota > Verrucomicrobiia > Verrucomicrobiales > DEV007 > Arctic95D-9. The sequence goes on along the minus strand of JBCCBR010000065.1, from coordinate 10,474 downwards.
CATTTCATCCAACGACCGTTCCCCTCGAAGAGCGTCGAGATCGACCCGATCCTGTGCGGCGGAGGACAGGTTAATGATGCGTCCGCTATCCGGAATGCTCGGAAGCAATCGACGCGTTAGGAGGAAGGGAGCAACTGCGTTCACAACAAATCGCAGATCCAGACCATTCGCGAGCCCCGATGAAGGAGATCTGAACACACCGGCGTTGTTGATGACGACGTCGATGCGATCGTGAGTTTCGAGAATGCTGTGCGCCAGCGCCGCGACCTCTTCTAAATCGGAAAAATCGGCCTTATAGCTCTCGACGTTCGCTGAGCCAGGGACCCCGGCAATCATCTCCTTCGTCACCTCCAGCTTTTCAGGATTACGCCCGTGCAGGAGGAGTTCGTGACCGTCAGCTGCGAGCAGCTTTGCAGTTTCCAGGCCGATGCCATCCGTCGCGCCAGTTAGCAGGATCACTTTTTTCATGCTGTCGTGGGAGAGGTTTCGTGAAATTCAGGCAGCAATTCGGTGGCGAGCTTTTCTAAAGTGCTCTCGATCGCGGCCTGCTGAAACCGGAGGTTCAGGGCAACGTGATTTATCCCAATAGAGCGCAGCGCATTCAGATAGTCTTTCAGTCGCTTTATTCCGAGGCGAAATCCAAGATGAATTGGCGAGGGGCTCGTGTCAGGATCATCCGCCAGGTCGATGTATAGTGGTTGCATGACCGGTTTGTTTTCGAGGCCGTCAGCGTCGAGTCCCTCGCGCCACTGACGGATAATCCTGTTTTGCACGTTCAACGGGCGTGGATAGAGCATCCAACCATCGGTATTATGGGTGATCCATTCCGGGCTCTGTTGACTGCCGCCCGTGACCAGCATGGGGATTCTCTGTGACGTTGGCTTCGGTAAAAGATCAACCGATCCATCCAATCTGCCGAAGTCTGGATTCGCGTGAACAGGAAAGGAGTTTTCGACTTCGCGCAGATACTCGTAGGCTTTCCGGAATCGCTCTCCGCGCGTTTCGAAGGGCACGTTGAGTGCGGGATATTCATTTGGTCGATCTCCCGATGCGATCCCCAGAATGACGCGGCCTCGCGAAAGCATATCAGCACTCGCCGCCGCCTTCGCGACGTGAGCCGGATGCCGAAGCGGTAAGATCACGCTTGCGATCCCGAGCGCGATCGATTCGGTCTGTCCGGCGAGGTAACCGAGATACACGAAAGGATCGAAGAGCTGCCCTGCGTCACCGAAGGACGGGACGTGAAAAGGAACGTCGCGAAGCCAGACCGCAGAAAAGCCAAGGCGCTCCGCCATCTGAACTCGCTCGAGGTGTTGCTCCATCGTCGGCACCGGATCGGGACCATGAGCTTCAAGCGGAGTGACAAGACCAATCGTCAGCCTGCCCGACTGAAACGTCTGGTCGTATCCGCGATTGATGCGGCGCAACGCGGCTGCCTTCTCCAGAGTCGTAGCGCTCATCCGACAGACGCCAGCATTTTGCCTGACATGCTCATAAACTGGCGGCACATTTCTCTAATCTTTTTCCCCTCAGCAAGTTGTGCCTCCATCAACAGATCGCTGCGGATATGGCTCAGTCGCCACAACCCGCTGATAGAAAAACACTTGCCGAGCGGCACCAACATTCTATGAGAAAACCGAGTCAGTCGATATCCTGCACCGCAACGACGAGGTCGTTCCAGTTTCTTTGGTTTTCCATCTCCAGCTGCATGCCCTTCTCATCGGCAATCGTGAATCGCTTGATCGCCGGAGTCTGGCTCGTCGCCTGATAGAGCCAGTAGGCCTCCGCTCTGAGAGCTTCCTCGATCGGCTTGTCGATCGACTCGTAGACCGCTTGCTTGCAGGCGTTGATCGAGGCCGCGGGAAAGGTTGCGATCCGTTGGGCGAGTTTGTCGACGTAGGGCCCGATCTCCTCCGGATCGAGCGCCCGATTGATGATGCCATAGGCTTCGGCTTCATCGGCATCGAAATCACGAGCACTGAGAACGATCTCGAGAGCACGGCCGAGACCGGCCTGGCGCGCCATCCGCGATGCACCTCCTCCGCATGGCAGGATGCCCATGCCCACCTCCATCTGCATGATTTTGTATTTTCCGCGCGCTGCGAATCGCATGTCGCAGGCGAGAGCGAATTCATGTCCGCCACCCCGTGCAAATCCCTCGATCTTCGCGATGGTGGCCTGAGGGACTCGACTGATTCGTTCGAGCACCCGCTCGAGATCGAGCAACTCCACCTCTCCGCGAGAGACGGCCTCAGTCGACATCTCTTTGAGGTCTTTTGTATCGTAGTGACAGACCCAGATTTCCGGGTGGGCCGATTCGAAAATGACCACTTTGGTTTCCGAGTCGTTTTCAAGACTGGACGCAAGGGCATCGAGGTCTGCCAGCATTTCGGCGCCCTGGAGATTGACCGGAGGAAAATCGATCGTGACCGTCAGAATCGCGCCGTCTCGGCGTGTGCGGAAGGTGGTGTAGGTGGATTCGCTCATGGATTTGTTTTATTTGCAATTCAAATAAATAAAGTGCTATCTATGAGAAAACGTGACAGAAGGCAGCGAACAGTAAAATAGGTTGTTTCAATCGAATTGATGAGTGGATCGAATCGTTCTCACTACCAGCTCGACACCGATTTGTTGAGCCTTCGCTCCTTCATCGCCGTGGTCGAAGAAGGTGGTTTCTCCGCTGCGGCCAGACGAATCAACCGGACCCAGTCCGCAATCAGCCTGCAGATTGCAAAACTGGAAGAGCGCCTCGGCGCGAAATTGCTGGAACGATCAAGTCGCTCCGTCGCCCTGACCACAGCAGGCGAGTCTTTTCTCAGCTACGCGCGTCGCATCGTCGAAATGTCGGACGAGGCGATCCTCGCGGTGACAGCCCCTGACGAAAAAACGCTGCTTCGGGTCGGTTTCGCCGAATACCTTGCCCCCCAGCATCTTCCCAATCTGCTGGCCCGTTTTCGACGTGCCCACCCCAATTGCGATCTGAGTCTCATGCTGGGCATGGGGATCGACCTGATACCTTCGCTCGAAGATGGAAAACTCGATCTGGTCTTCGCCGGGCCCGAGGCGGAAAACGGAGCTCTGCTATGGGAAGAGGAGCTCGTCTGGGCCGGACCGGAGACCTTCGCGCAGGATTCCGATGAGCCGTTGGAGTTGGTCCTGATGCATCCGCCGTGCAGTTACCGACAGATTGCCTTCGACTCTCTCACCAGAATCGGGCAATCGTGGAAGCTCTCGATTGAGGCGAATTCGGTGCAGGCAGTGCTTTCCGCAATTCGAGCCGAACTTGGCGTCAGCGTCCTCCCGCGATCCGCAGTGCCCACTGGATTTTCGATACTCAGGGATGATTTGCCTGATTTGCCGAACACCTCAGTGATGAGCTACATGGGAGCAGATCCATCTCATCCTTACGCGCAGCGGTTTGTCGAATTCCTCCTCGCGAGCCTTGAGAACTAGGACCCCTTTTCTTCCAATCGTCTCCATTTACTGCGAGAAAAGATCAGAGAATTTGGTGCGTTCAGGAGACTGTTGAAAAACTCCTTCCGTAGTCTTCTTGCTGATTTATCGTCTGGACTTCGTTGTAATATTTATTGAGAGCTACGGCTATCAGTAGATATCGCGCCTCGCCAGCCGAAAAATCAGCTACGAATCCAAGCGGGTTCATTATTTCAACAGTCTCTCAGGACATAGCTGCGTTTGAGGCCGAGGACAGACTCTTTGTCCTTGTTCCGCACGTGCGATCAGAAAAACGTAGATGTCTTTACGCGTTCTTATTGCGGCGGGTAGGGCTTTGATTAGTCGCGCCCTGTTCGTTTTGTTGGAGGTGCCCGGGATTCCTGTGCATGAAACGACTAAACCGATCCCGCTAGCACGAATATATTGAGGGACGCTCACTACATATCCTCAGTTATCGGAATCCTTGAGCCGTTCGCGGCTCAAACTGACAGGAGATGCCGAGGCGGAGCGGTTGCTGAGGAAAATCTGATCTACAATGATGTGTCCCCAGCCTTTTGCTCTTTGGTCGAATATCTCTACTTGGACTTCGTCGCCCTTTAAGTCTGTCAGATCCCAGCTTACCCATCTCAGAATTTTCTTCCCGTTTTCATCTTTTGACGAATTTCCAGTGGCGAGCAGGATCCGTTGTCCATTGACAAGCAGGGCGATACCGGTTTCCTGAGGATGGCGGCCTCCACCAACGAGGAAGTTGAGGTATTTTCGCTCAACGGGAAACGGTGCTGAAGTGAGCGTTCCGATCGGCACGTCGCTTTCGCCGCTGAGTAAAAAGGTGTCGACAACTCTTTTGCCCTGATGCCCTACGATTCGGTTTCTGGTCTTGGTGGGACCTTGTCCGAATGCACTACCGGTGACTGCCCAATCCTCATAGCTTTCACTTTCGAAGTCTGCGATCAAAATATCTCTTTTGGAGAGAACAATCGCTTTGGCTATTGCCGAGTTTCGGCGAGATGCAGCTAGCGGTTTGCGATCGGAGGTTGGGGTTAGATCGGCCTCTTCTGATTCGACTCTTTTGACGTAGGCATAAAAGGCACTACAGAGCGCTTCTCCCTCTTGATTTATGAAGGTGGTAGCGAGTTGAAATCGCCCCTTCAGTAGCGATACCCTGAATACCGCTTCGGTGTCCTCGGAATCGGTATCGAGGGTGTAATTTTGCCCGGCGATCTGAAGATTGGCAGCTGCGATCGGCCTGGCACTTCGCTCGGTTCCACCAGGTCCTTCGGGCCAACCTTCGATTAGGGTCTTGTTTGACTCTTTCGGCCAGCGTCGAAGTTCGATCTCATAGATGCGCTCCTCATCAATTTCGACATTCCAGTATCCCTGAGCGGTTCCATGAGAGAGCCCTCCCGGATTGTCGCAGTAGTCACCAACCCAGTCCTGCGCGTAGAGAACCATCGGATCGACGGTTTCCGCGCCTATGGTTATCCAGCGTGGCAGGTCAAAGAGTGGCTTCGCTTCCGTATACCAGGAATCGTAGTGAGCTTTCATTTGCTCAGCGACTTTGGGATTCTGATCTATCACATTGGCATTCTGCCCGGGATCGCTGCTGAGATCGTAGAGTTCCAGTGGAGTATCAGGAGGAAGCGGATTTCTACCTTTTTTGGGCCGGAGGAGGCGCCAGTGGTCCCACATAACCACTGCCGGATCCCATCGCTCACCCGAGGAGCGATACTGGATGACGAGCTTGCGATCGGGTAACGCACTTGTTTCACCGGTGAGCAATTTGGCGAGGCTTGCGCCGTCAAAGGGGAGCGGCGATTCGATCGACTCGAGATCGCAGAGTTCGATTAAGGTAGGGAGTAAATCCTGAACCTGCACGAGTTCAGACAGTTCTGCGCCATGAGGAAGCTTACCAGCTGGCCAGCGGAGGAATAGTGGGACGCGGTGACCTCCTTCGTAGACGCTGGTTTTTCGCTCCCTCATCCCCGCGTTAAAAATCTCCTGAGCGGCTTTGCTCTGGGTCCCGTTGTCGCTCAGGTAAATGAGGATCGTGTTTTCAGTGAGCTTTCTCTCTTCCAGAAAAGCGTCGAGGCGGCCGAGGTTCTCATCGAGATTAGCGATCATGCCATAGAAATGGGCAGGCATCGGTTTGCCTTCAAACTGGCCCTGATAGGGGGCGAGATATTTTTCGGGAGCAATGTCGGGGACGTGTGGCGTGTTGGTGGGAAGGTAGACAAAGAAAGGTCGCTCTGAGGCCGTTTGCTGTTCGATCCATTTCATCGCTTTGTCGAAGAAAATGTCGGTGCAATAGCCCTCGAAAAGCTTGTCGAGCCCGTTGTGACTGAGGATTGGATCGAAGTAGACATTGGTGTGGTTCTCCCAATGGTCCGCGAGTGATGTGAGACCCCAAGCTCGATGGTGGATGGTTTCCTGAAATCCGCGATCTTGAGGTCGGTGAGGGTAGCTGTCACCGAGGTGCCATTTGCCGAAATGACCAGTTGCGTAGCCGCTCTTAGCAAAGAAGTCAGCCATAGTCGGCAATTCCGATCGCATCATCGATCTGCCTTCGCAGACGGCGGTGCAGCCGTTTTTCATCGCATCGATTCCGGTGAGGAGTTGTCCGCGAGTTGGAGAGCACATCGGCGCGACGTGGAAATCGGTAAATGAGACAGACTGCTCGCGGAGTCGATCCATATTCGGTGTTTTAAGCACCGGGTTGCCATGGGCTGAGAAGTCGCCGTAGCCCTGATCATCAGTGATGATGACGATGACATTGGGTGGGGCAGTGTTGGGCTCTGTGGCAATTGCTTTTATAAACGCAAAACAGATAATGAACGTGCAGAGCGTGCGGCTGATAAGCTTCATGAGTTTTAGTAATTGGGGTTCATGACCCTCTTTTGATTCCATTAGTCTGGGCTTGCTCTGACCCGGTCTAGTGGGGGGACGGCCAGATGTCAAAGGGGGAGATCATTCGTAGATGTTATCCATTTGCCAGGCATTCAGGTTAATAAGTTGGGCGTCACCACCAATCGCGCGGAGGGAAACTCCGGTGCTGTCCTCGCGACCGGGGTAGACTCGAACGGCGGCGCATTGGACACCGTTAAGGAAGACCTCGACGATACTCTTATCGATGAAGACACGGAGATTGAGGGTTTTGTCTTCTTTCAGGAGGTAGGGCGCGACTTCAGGTGGACGAGCGAGCACGTCGGGCAGGATCGAAGAGCGAGTGGTATCAATCGTCAGAGTGCCGTGAGTGAAGACTCGCTGCTGTCGGTCGCGGCGCACCCCATCCTTCATCTTGTAGCCAGAGCGAGGATGAATCAGGATGCGCGTGAATTCCTCGTCTTCGGGAGAGCGGAGCACTTTTAGCTCGATTACCTGCGCGGTTTTCGGGCCGATTCTAGCGAGCAGTTCCATTGCATTTCCCTGGATGGTTTCGAGCTCGATTTCCTCGTTTTGCGGTAGTGGTTGGGAGGTGACTCGCTCGAGGTCACGACGGAGTGATTTGATACCGCCTGTTGGCACGACTTCGAGGGTTCCTTCGTCACTGAGTGTCCAGCGTCGAGGAAGTGACATGATCTGATTCCAATGATTGAAGTCCGGGGTTTTGATGCCCGGGTTCATATTGAAGAGGCCAACTACCGCGCCACTGCGTCGCGGGTCGGGACAGGCTGAAGGCGCGTGGGTGCCTCCAGGCGAGACAGGTCCGTGGTTAAAGTCTCCACCATTGGTGACCACAAATTTCTGGCGCTCGGTATCGTAGTCTCCGAGCAAGTATTTACCTCCGCTCATGTGACTGAAGTGAAGCATGATGTGCTTACCCTGCTGAGGGGTCCCGATCGGCCAGAAATAGGGGCAGGCTCCGTCGTCGCCAACCATGCCGTAGAAATCATTTTCGACAAAGGGATGCAAGTATTCCCATGTCTCCAGATCCTGCGAGCGATGGAGAAACTGCTGACGCATGACTTTTCCGGCAGGTCCGGTTTTGGTTTGGCCGGCGGTAAGCAGGTAGTAATAATCACCTTCCTTCCAGATGCTGGGATCGAACACTTCATAGGGGAGATCGGGAGATCCTTCTTCCTTCAGTTTGATGACAGCGTCTCCGGTCACTTTTTCCCAGTTAAGCAGGATTGGATCGCTCGACACGGCGATCATGGTGCCGCGACCGATACCGTGATAAGCGGCGATGACTCGATCTTCCTCGACAAGGGTGCTCCCGGAAAAACACTTTTCCTCAGGCACCGGATAGATCGCGACCGGGAGGTCTCGCCAGTGGATGAGGTCGTCACTGACAGCATGCCCCCAATGCTGTCGGGGATCTTCGGGTGGGTAAGCCTGGTAGAACAGATGCCATTGACCCTGCCAGTAGCACAATCCGTTGGGATCATTGAGACGACCCTCGGGATTAACAAAGTGATAGTAGGGGCGAAACGGATCGTCAGCAAGAGCCGCGCGGGAGTTGGCGTAGCGTCCGAGAAGGGGGTTCACTGCCAATTCTTTTTCCTGCTCTGCGAGGGTGTCGGAAAAAGTGTACTGTGGGAGGAGCGATGGCTGAGCCGGGGGGAGAAGATGCTCGACGACCGGGAAAGGACCTTTGACCGGGCGGGCGGGTTCAGGAGGGGGCAAGGCTGCGGGCTGCACGTCGGCACCGGCTCCCGGAGTTGATGGGGGCTGAGGGAGAGCAGCGCCTTGATTCTGCGGCTTGTCGGTTGCAACAGTAGTATCAGGTTTACCTGCGTAGTCGCGCAAGGTGGGGAGGTTGCCCGGCTCAGTCAGGATCGGTTTGGCGTCTTCGACGAAGGCAGCTGGTCGTGTATCGGAGGCGATTTTTTCGGCGTGCTCCCTGAGAAGGGTTTCCAAATCGCCGACGATGTCGGGATGGTCTTGCGCGAGGTTTTGCCTTTCGCCGAGATCGGCAGCGAGGTTAAAAAGCTGGGATTGAATTCCCTTCTTTTTGATCGGAACGCGAACCAGTTTCCAATCGCCTCGACGAATCCCCTCGACCTCGTAGAAGAGGGTCACGTGGGGAGATTTCGCGGCAGGCTCACCGAGAAGAATATCGACGACCTCCATGCCATCGATCGTCCGGTCTGCCGGGACTTCCGCCCCGCTGAGCGCGGCGAAAGTGGGAAGCAGGTCTGTGGTCACGGCTATTGCGTTGGTCTCGCTACCGGCTTCTATTTTACCAGGCCACCATGCGATGGTTGGGACGCGCATATGGCCTTCGAATTTAGCGCCTCCTTTGCCCCCTCGGAGGGGGCCCATGCTCATGCCTCCGGCACCACCGTTGTCGGAGGTGAAGAGCACAAGTGTCCGTTCGTCGATCTCAAGCTCTACCAAGGTGTCAAGAATGCGCCCGACGCTGTCGTCGATTTCCTCAACATTGGCGCGATCCACATTTCCATCGGCTCGTTCCATGATGTGAGGACGAGCGAAACGAGGGTGGTGGACGTAGGCGTGGGGGACATAGCAAAAGAAGGGTTGGTCTTGGTTCTCCCGGATGAAATTAACAGCCGCATCGGTGACGACTTCGGCGAGGAGTGACTGGTCGGCATTGTCCGCGACATGAGCGACCGGCTCGTTCTGGAGAATGACGGGCAGGGGCTCGTAGGGGCCGCGGTCGGTCACTGGATTACCCCTCGCGTTGCCAGGCCACATGTCGTTCGAGTAGGGGATTCCAAAATACTTGTCGAAACCCTGGGCCAGTGGCAGGAAGGGTTTCTGATCGCCGAGATGCCACTTGCCAAAACACCCGGTGGCATAGCCAATCTTTTTGAGCATTTCTGCGATCGTGATTTCATCAGGATTAAGTCCGCGGCTTTCGCCGGGGAAAACGACGGAGCCGTCCATCCCGATGCGGTGGGCATAGGTGCCGGTTAGCAGCGCCGCTCGCGAGGGAGTGCAGGCAGTATTCGCGACGTAGAATTGGCGCAACACGTTTCCCTCAGCGGCCATGCGGTCGAGATGAGGGGTCTGATTAATCGTGTTGCCGAAGGGGCCAATATCTCCGTAGCCCATGTCGTCGATAAAAATTAACACGATGTTAGGGGCTCTATCCACTGCTGTAGCGCTGATGGCCGAGGTCACCGCAAGAATGAGAGAAGCGAGTAGTGATTTCATTCGGTTGGATTTGTTTATCTGCGTTTTTGTATGGCTTGGGGCGAAGCAGGACCGATGCGTCACCGATCTAGGCGCAGCTCCTGTTCGATTTCCTCAAGCGGGCGGCCCTTGGTCTCCGGCGTCATGAACTTTACCCAAATGAGTTGCAGGACCATCATGAAACAGAAGAAGCCGAAGACGATCGAAGCATCAAAGCGTTCCACCATGGCAGGAAAAAAGAGAGTCAGGAGAGCGGCGAACACCCAGTGGGTAGCGCTCCCGATCGATTGGCCGTAGGCCCGAAACCTGTTCGGGAAAATCTCCGAGATGAATACCCAGATTACCGCGCCCTGACCTACCGCGTGGGCAGCGATGAATGCGAAAATGCAAGCCGGGACAATACCGAAATTCTTTGTGTGAAAAGCCCAGGCGCAAAGGCCGAGTGAAGCGATGTAACCGAACGAGCCGATGAACAGTAGAGTTCGGCGCCCGAGTCGGTCGATGAGCCAGAGACCAACGAAAGTAAAGATGAGATTGGTAATCCCAATCCCGACGGATTGGAGAAGGGCAGCCTCTTTTTCTAATCCGGTAAGTTCAAAGATCCGGGGAGCAAAATAGAGAATCGCGTTGATGCCGGAGAGCTGATTGAAAAACGCAATCAGGAATGCGAGGGCGATCGGGACAGAAAGGTTGGTGGCTCGGGTGGCTCCCGGGTTCTCACGGTTTCGAACCGCTTCCTCGATTCCTCGAGCCGTGGCTTCGATTTCCTCTAAGCTTGCCTCGGGGTTGATTTGCTTCAGCACTGCAACTCCTTCCCTTCGATCTTCCTTTCTGCCGATAAGCCAGCGGGGACTTTCGGGGAGGTTGCTCTTGCCTCGGCCTGGACTGGCTTGTTCGGCTGCCCGGCTCGGCCATGGGGGTCATG
>JBCCBR010000064.1:0-11077 GCA_039033935.1 Verrucomicrobiota bacterium | reverse complement strand
GGCGATACTCGAAGAAATCGAGCCATTCTCCAGCTGCTGTCGAGCTTAGCGAGTTGAAGGTATCGATCTCCCCGGCGATCAAGCCAAAGAGTTCTTCGTCGTCAGGCTTTTCTCCGTCGAGTGATCCGAGAAGCAGGGTCTTAAAGAATCCATCGGGTTTGGTTGCCACGATTTCCCGAACTCGCTCGCTGACATCCGGATCTCGAACTCTCGAGAGGTAGTCGAAAAGATCGCCAATCAAGGAATCCGTTCGGAAATCATCGGCTTGCATCAGCTGAATCTCAGCGACGCTTTCGTAGGCCGGGCACGCCTCAAGAAATTTGGCGAGATTGTCCAGATTCTCGAAGTATCGACCACTCCGGTATCGCCACGCTCGATTGAAAAGATCTTCGAGCTTCATGTCGACCTCGGTCATGAGCCGCGCGATGGGAAACAGCAATTCCTCGCGCTCCGCCATTTCGCAGTAGGCTCCATAGACGAGGACGCCTTCTGGCGTCGACCAATCGAGATCACCGCCGTGTTGTTTGTAGACCTCGGCGACGCTCTTCCTCGCGGCTTCGAGATCGGTCCCGAGGTAGGCATCGCGGAGGGCTTCAAGGAGTCGGTAGGCAGGTTGCTCGCCACTGAACTGGTCCGCTCCCGCAATCAACGTGGTGAGCCAGTAGGGAGGCCTCTGGTTTGGCTGGAAGTTGTTACTTCCCAACTCAGATCTCAGCCAGGTGTCGACGATCTCAATCGACACACCTCGCTGCTGGAGAATCCAGAGAAAAGGGAAGGCGACATCGAAATTCTCAGTCAGTGTCCCATTGGTCGATTGGTAAACATCTTTGAAGCTTTCAAACCGCTCGGGGAGTTCCGTCTCGGGGCAGTTCCACAGCTCAGCGTAGACCGTCAGGTCATCTCGAAAATGCCGGTCATCGATCGTCTCGATAAAGCTCTGGCTGCTGGCAGCGTCGCCCTGAGTCTGAGCGTGCCAGATGATGAATTCTTCCGGGCCGAGGAGCGGAAACGCCTCGACTTCGTAGTCGAGATCGAAATTCAGCGCATAGCGGTCGCCACCTGACTCAGTATAGGCAAGCTCGCGAGCGCGAGCGAGCCACGGGTCCAAGTCTTCGTCCCGTTGGCGGGCGAGGGCGGCCCGAGTCCGGAAGGCTCCCCGCGCGACCACCGGCAGGTCGAGGTAGGCGTCAGTCAGCCGATTGTAGACTTCGACACGCTGCTCATCCCACCGCAGTGACGCAGATTCGTCGGCAGTGCGATCGTCGAAGACGGGTGAAAGATCATGGAGGTTGGCCATTTCCACAGCACCCCAATCCCACGCCTGGATGATCCTCCCAAAAACCTGGGGGAGATGGTGAGTGTAGCGACGCGCCTCATTCGAGCGGAAGCTGTCTGTATTCTTAGCAATCAGCTTGGAAAGCGCGGAGAGCATCGGGAAGACCGCTTCGATTTCGGGCGAGTCGTAGCCAATCCCGCTCATGTCTTCGCTGAGCTGCTGGAAGAGCGCCGGATCGAATGGCCCTTGGTCATTGCCAGCCTCGATCGTGGAAATCGCAGTGTCTTCATCCACAAATTCGGCTTCGAGCCACGCGACTCGCGATCGGGCCCGGATGTGCGATGGCTGGAGCTCGAGGGCCTTCTCGTAGAAAGGAAGAGCTCCTTCGCGATCCTCGAACAGTTCGTGAGCAATGCCGGTTTCGAACAGCTTCGTCGCATTCGAGTCGCCATTTTGTTTTGCTACTTCTTCAAGCGCGTTGGGAGAAAGATTCATCTCCTGGCCGAGCCGACGGAGCTGCCAGAAATTATTCCGCCAATTGCCATAGCGATCGCGCGACGCCTCTCGCCCGATCCGTCGGATCTCACGGGCGAGCAATTGAGTCGCCCCGACCGTGTTGCCGGCATCGACGAGTTTCTTGATTCTGGCATCGGACGAAATCGAGGTGCGGCGGACCACCCTTGTCGCAGCCGAGGTGTTTCCAAAGGAGGCCAGCAGTTTGCGGGCCTCCTTCTCAAGACCAAGATTGCGGAGAGGGTCGGAAAGGGACTGAGCCTGTCGCTCGGCAAAGACACCCGCAGCGAAGCGAAGAGCGGCACGACGTGCGAGAGAGCGAGCTTCAGAATCCTGCTCCCCAGCACCGAGCCCGCAGGTCATCAGCTTGAGGTCGAGTGCCGTCTCGTAAGATTTTCGCAGATCGGCATCTCGCGCTGCGATCTGGCGGGCTTCCTCAAAATGTCCTGCTGCGGTCGACCAGTCTTTAGCTGCCTGATACCAGAGCCCAAGCAGGAAGTGCCCGTCAAAGCTGATCTCTTCGGATTTTTCGATCGCTTCTATCGCCTGAGCACCGAGACCATTTTCGTTGACTCGATGGGCGAGTAGAAAGTTAGCGATGGGGTGGTCCAATCGACTGCGGAGTTCCTTGAAGCCTTCAGCAGTGAGTTCCCGAATTGCGACGGGGCGATCACCATTTTCGTCTTCTGCGAGAAAGAAGCTGATTCCGACCGGGAAGGTGCCGATAGACTGATAGGTCACCACCTCGTTGGGATCCGGTGCCGAATAGAATGAGCCAAACGGATCTTCAAATGCTCTTTCTGCACCCAGTCCGATGAGGCCGTTGAAATAGTTGGCCAGCTCATCCCATCTTTTCTCATCGGCATATCGGCTCGCCACCGTAGCGGTGATGAGCGTTTCGAAAAACGGATGGAAGTCCGCGCGGCCCTCTGCTGGATTCCGCTGCCACTTTTCAAGAGCTTCGACAAGCACCACTCGATCCGCATCCGGCATCTTTGAGGCGGGTGCGCCTTCGTTGAAGGAGGCGTCGAGCGCCCCGAGGATGGGTAGTATCGTCAGGGTGGTGATCGCCTCTCCGCTGACAAAAGCGGGCAGGGCATCCTGCCAGGCGGTAGCGACTGCCTCATCTTCGCTCAATACTCGTGCCAGAATCAGGGCGAAGTAGCGGAGCTCGGATGAATTTTCCGCAAAGAGCTCGGCGCACTTCAAAAGACGATCGATAGGTGGCGAGGCACCCTGTCCGTAGAGGTTCTGCTGACTGACCAGCCAGGTCGCCATCACCACCGGATTGTCCTCATGCCGGTCCAGCACGTCCTCGGGGATTGTGTCCTGGCCAAACATATTGCTGGCCGCGAAATCAATTTCGGCCATGGCCTCGGCTTCCGGGAGGCCACTCTCGCCCAGGGCGGCTATAATTGCCGGACGCTCTTCATCATTAACGAGACCGTGCAGCTCGGTGAGATGAACCGCCGCGAACTGTCTCACCTCTTCAACATCGAGCGGCGGCAGCACATAGCGATCATCCATCCGACGCGCCTCGATCGCCGGGAAATACATGTTCTGGTTTTCATGCGCGGAAGCGATCAGTCGTGCCAGGTTGAGCTTTTGCCATTCATAAACCTGGTCGAGTACTGGGTCGCGCCCGAGCTCGTTCCAGGTGATCCACGGGTTGCCGCCATCGATTTGCTCCAATGCCTGCTCGCTGTAGCGGTCGCGAAAGGGGTCCGGCATCTCTTCGGAAACTGTCAGCAACTCGCTGAATACCGGCACCGCGGCCGCTTCCTCTCCCTGCATTTTCAGCGCGAGTCCCCCGAGGTAGCGCAGACGGTAGTTGTTGGGGAAAGTCTCCCGATACCCATCGACGTAATCGATCGCGACCTCGAAGTCGCCATTTTCGAGCATCCGATCGGCTATCTCCTCGACCGTGTTGGCGAGCGATGCATCTCCAGTCGTTGTCTGGACGGCGAGCTCGGTTAATGAGCGATAACCTTTTTGAGGATCCCCGTGCTCAATTTCGACCTGAGCGATGCGCTGGCGCGACTTGATCGAGGTGTCGATCTTGGCAGCGGTCGCGAGCGTTGCGAGACCTTGCTCCCAGTTGCCCTGATCGAGTTGCACATCGGCGATGCGATGGATCAGGGTTATGTCGTCAGGATCGAGGCGAGAGGCGAGCTGGAGCGCAGCCTCCTGATCGGAGTAGTTTTTGTCGAGTTCATGGATCCGGGCAATGGCGAGGACCGGTGGAAGGGCAGTGCGATTGCTGCGATGACGCTCCTCAAAGATCTCGAGCAATTCATCGATCGTTCCCCGCTCGCGAGCGACATCATAGAGGTCAGTGACTCGGCGCTGTTTCAACGTGAGCTCTTCGGTTTCTTCATAAAGATCCCAGTAGATCCTCTCCGGTTCCGTGAAATTGCCAGATTCGAGATGAAAGCTGGCGAGGCGAAGACGCAGTTCTGCTTCCTCGGGAAATTTCCCGCTGGCACTGCGAAGTGACGCAATTGCTTCCTCAGTCCGAGCGAGGTCGCGGAGGAGATCAGCTTCGCGAAGCCAGGGGAGAATGCTCCCGGGCGAAAGCTTTTTCCATTCTGCGACTTCGGTAAGGGCCGCTTCCGGTTCACCTGCTTCTTCAAGAAGACTCACCAGCGACTGGACAGTGCGCGAGGTGCGTCCCTCCGGCATCGCGATGATCTTGCGAAACGTCTCAACCGCAGCTGCCCATTCTTTTTCCTGCACCTGATACCCCGCCAGTTGGCGCAGGATAATGGCGTCTTCCGAGTCGAGGGGATCTTCAAGCTTGGCCGCGAGATCGTCGAAGGCACCTTCTTTCCCGGCACGGTAGCGGAGCTGAGCGAGCAGGATCTCCTCGTAAAGCGGTCTCGTCTCGATCGACTCAAGATCTTCGATCATGGAATCGCGCCGACTTTCTTCCGAAAAAGTGCTACGGGCCACGTTGAGCGCTCGTTCAAGCGCGTCCTCGGAGTCGATCAGGCTGAAATGACGTCGCGTCAAAGGGACGACCTCGTCCATCTTCTTGAATCGGCTTTTGAGCGTCAGAAGCAGCTCGTGGTAGAGAATGTCGTCGGCATAGTCCGCGTCTCGTGAGGCAACCAGGGCGAGCGCCTCAGGGCCGAGATCGACCGAGGCAAGATCCTCGGCGAGCCGGGCGAGCTGATCGACTGAAGCCGACTCGGCGATTTCTTCGTAGAGGGCGAAGCCTCGGTCGACTTCCTTGAGCCTGAGATGCAGGGCGGCCTCGGTCTCAGGAATTTCGGTGCTCTCCGGATGGGCTGCTTTTCCGGCGACCAAGGTAGACTTCGCCAGATCGGGATTGGCGTAGCGCTCATGAAGGCGGGAGGCCTGAAGGTAGTCGATCTCGCCTTTGGCCGATTTTTCGAGAAAGGTCTCAACCGCTTCGCCCGCTTTTTCTTTTCCCCGATTCCGGTGATGAAGTCCGGCGAGACGGAGGTAGGCGAGGCTGTCATCGGGTTGAAGCGCAATCAGCGCATCCTGTTGAGCGATCGCCTCATCAAAGCGCGAGGCATCCTCCAGTAGGAGCACGAAGGCATCCTGAATCTCGCGCTCCCCAGGAGAGGTCTCGAGAATACTGCGGTAAAGCTCGACGGCGCGGTCTGCTTCTCCGAGCTCGGCGGCAAGCGCGGCCTCCGCCTGAGCGATTGCGACACGCTGGGGGAGAGCGCTGCGTTGTTCCCCGATCCACTCCCCATATCCGATCAGATCATCACCACGGCGAAACTGAGTCTCAACTCGGGCGAGTATATCCCGCTCGAGCCAGGTCCCTGAGCCCGTTAGCGGGAGCGCGTCCTCATAAACGGCGAGAGCTGAGTCGAAGTCCTCGTTGAAAAGGTGCAGTTCGGCGATGCGAAACGTGCGGACGAGGCGGTCGTAGGGATCTTCGGTTTTTTCAACAAGCTCTTCTGCAGAGGCGATTGCCTCTTCAAACAATCCCTCCGCTGCGAGTGTTTCGATGAGGTCTTCGTGGAGGTAGTCATCATCCGGGTTTGCCTCAAGAAGCTCTGCCCATGCTTCGATCGCTTCATCACTCTGGCCGGCCCGGCTCAGGTAGCGCCCCTTCAGCTTGCCAAAGTCGAGCAGTTGCTGTGCAGTCAGGTCGGGGACCGCGAGACCGGCTTCCAATTCGGTGATGGCCTCCTCGAAGTCCAGATCCCGGGCTCGAATCCGAGCTCGCTCGAGCCGGGCCTCGGGTTGATTAGGATCAAGCGCGAGAGCAAGATCAAAGGCGTCCATCGCATCGTCGCCGAGACCGTTCCGAGCGAAATAAAAGCCAGCGAGGAGGTGATCGCCGACCGTGGCATCGGGGGCATCGCTGCGAGCTTCGAGAAAGCTTGCCAGTCGATCGAGCGGAGCCTCCTCAAGCCAGGCGTCCACGAAACGATCCATGAGATAGGATCGCGATGGCGATTTCAGGAGGATGCTGTGATAGCGCTCGGCTGACTCGGGAAGCGAGATCGCCTGTTCCTGCGCCACCATTTGCGAAAGAAGCAAGCCGAGCGCAAGGAAGACGACAGGCAGACGAAGAGTGCTTGAAGATTTCATGAAGAACGGAATCGATTGAAAGAGGGCTTTAGAAAATGATTCAAACTCGAAGCGGGAGTCGCAGTGCTAGGCCGTCACCCACTAGTGTAAACGAAGTCAGCTTCTGCTTCTGAGTTCGTTTTGTGGGCATTAGCGGATTTCGTTACCGAGACAGAATGAGCGCATCAGATCAGGTGGGGCGGAGTAGGACACCGCTCGGGCGCGATTTTATGGCAGGAGCAGGCCGGTTTGTCGATAGCTGAATGCAGAGAGACCACAAAGCGAGGAGCCCTACTTTGCGCACCCCGAAAATTTACAGGCTCTCAACATTCTGTGTCCCGGCCAGGACAGAGAATGGTGAGAGGGTTGTTAATAAGAGGCCTCGTTGCGGAGGGGGCCGGGATCACATTTTCCTTTCTATTCCGCGATAAGGAATCTAGGTTCTCAACCGTAGCAGGAGTTGATATGAAGAGCGAACCGCCCAATCCGATCGAAACCTTCCTCTCCGCTGCGAGGGGCCGTCTCAACCGATTCCGCTTCCTTGATGCGCTGATCTGGGCGCTGTTGGTCGCCGGAGTGGTCGCAGTCATCGGAAGCCTCATCTTCATTTTTCAGGGTTTCGCAGTGCCTGCGAAGAATTACTGGATCGCAGTTGCCTCCGGGATCGTTGTGCTACCGGTGATCTGGGCCCTGAGACTCTGGTCGCAGGAAAGTGCGGCTGGTTTCGTCGATAGCTTTTATGGACTGAAAGACGCTCTTTTGTCGTGGTTCCACTTTCGTGAGGAGGGCAAAGAAGGCACGTTTTACGAGCTTCAGGCATCTAGTGCGAATCAGGCAGTCGCCGACCTAGATGTGAAGGAGATGAAGTATCCCTGGCCTCGGCGTGTTCTCACGACGGGTTTGGTTCTGCTTGGGCTTTCGACCTTGATGGCCTTCAAAGAGGCATCACCCGAAGTGCTCGAGCGTCTCCGGGTCGAGGCGGAAACTGACTCCAAGACTGAGCAGATCAATGAATACCTGGAAGAATTGATCGAAGAGCTTGAAGAGGAAGTTCCCGAAGAAGAGCGTGAAGATCTCGATCTGGATTCGCTCCGTGAAAAGATCGCGTCGATGGAACAGACCAAGGATCGCGAGGGAGCGATGCGGCAATACGCTGAGCTCGAAAGACAACTCAGAGAAGCGGCTCGCCGTCTCGAGCGCCGCAAGGATGAGCAGATGCTTTCCCAGGTTGGCGAAGAAATTCAGGCAGAAGCGGAACTCCGCAAACTGGGCCAGCGTCTAGAGCGGAAGGCTTTTGCGGAAGCGGCTGCTCAGCTCGAAGAAATGCAGCCGCAGCCGATTGATCGTGAGAAATTGAGCGAACGGCAGAAGGAAATGGCCAAGCTCGCTGCCGCCGCTCAGCGGATGGCGGCCGCCGCTAAGTCAGCAAACCGCTCCGGCTCGACCCAGTCCGGCCAAGAGGGGCAGGCCGGTCAGTCCTCTCAGGGGGCCTCGGGGATGGAGGGGATGCTCAGTCAGCTCGACCAGTCGATGCAGCAACTTCAGCAATCGCCTGATACACCGCTTCAAAGATCTTCGAGTTTTCAAGCAGGCCGATGATTTTGATTTGATTTTTGGGCAGCATCTTGTTGTACATTTGGAGACTCAAACCAAACTGATTCTGCACAAGTCGCTCTAGCAACTCTTTGTAACGGTCCTTTCCTGTCAGTTCGCTCAAAATACTATTCTCGATTTTGAGCGTATTTTTTTTGAATTTGTAATTAAATTTTTTCATGCGCATCAGTTCCAGGTTTGAGATTTTTTCCAAGCTCTTAAGCAAGTCGCGTGGTCTCGCATTTTTTCGATTGTCAATTGACCGCTGTCCGACCAGGTCGAGTAGCATTTTCTGGGCCAAATAGCTCATCAGTTGTAACTCTGCCAAGCGCAGGGCCAAAATGCAATTCGGAGACTCTATTTCCATTTTGAGAGAGTGCTTTTGTCTGTGGGAGTGAATCACATACTCGATTTTGAACAAATCAGTCGCCTGACTCAGGTGTAAATGCAGAGACCGTCCGTGTCTGAGAAGTGCGTTGTTGAACACCTCGAAATTGAATGGAAAAATATGATTTAGCAGGCTCATGCACTCGATCGGGCTTCCTAAAACGTGCTTGATTTTCTCATCGTGGCTCATTTTACGCATTGTTTCATTTATAAGCTCTTTTTGAACATGCAAACTATCGTTCCCAGGCATTTGGATTGGGAGGCGATTGGGGGTGTTCTTTTTTTCTTGTGTCTTTATGTCCAGGATTTGCCGATAAAACTCTCCATTTGCGCGGTCCAATCTGCCCTCGAATATCATCTTTTTGAGTCGTTGCCAGACTTGTTGTTTGCCGTCCTTGATATCGTCAGAAATATCCAACTTTAGCTGGTGCATGTTGCCCGACCGCGACACGACCCTCGACTGCAGCAGACGCGCCAGAATTTCGAGAGTTTCTCGCTTTTCGCAAGGCGCCTCTGAATCGCTTTCTTCAAGAATCTTGTCATTATTCGCATAATGAGTGTCTCCGTCATCGGCGATATTTGTTCGATTGAACTGAGTCTCTTTTGAATGATCCAAAAAGTTGTCCGTAACTCTTTTGTATTTAGGCTTTTTCTGTTTTGGAAGTTGACTCTCTTCCTGGATACTATGCTCGCCTGCAGATGTTCTATTCAATATAATTTTTTTTGTTCCCAACTTGTTTTTTTTAGACGCCTTTTTGCGCTTCGGAGCTTGTTTTTTTTTACTTGTTTGTGAAGCCATTTTTTTCTTCATCTGGCGCTGGATCTTCAACTCCCTAAATTGGCTCATTTGCTCGATGTTGTGCAGAATCTTGTCAAACTTTTTAAAGATTTCTACGTTGCATTTTTCCAAAATAAAGGGCATGTAGTCTTGATAGTACATCTCCAAAATGGTCCATCCGAAAATTCCCCGCGCGATCGACTTGTTCTCACATCGGATCACAAAGTGAAAGTGCTTATCCAAGTTGTCGGTTCCTTTGCGGGGGAAGCTGCGGATTTCGAACCTGGAATCGACCCCATTGGAGTCTATCACTTTGTAATCGATCAAAAAGTTGCAGCCAGTCAGTTTGCTGAACAAAACTATCAAAATATTCGACGAGCTATTGGAATTATAAATGGTCTTGGATATCGTCTTCAGCTTCAGCTTCTTTTGGGGTCGAACCCGGCACATCTCGCCCATGGTTTGGCTGCGGATTTGCACTCGGCCCTCCTCCTCCGGTCTCAGCACTTTTTTCCGCAATTCCAAATACAGTCTTTGCCGTTTGTCAAAAAAGTCTTGTTTTTTTTTTCTCGCTCTCGCTCCACAGGCTCCGAGGCTTCTTGATGCCCCGTTTCGTGTCTGTATTTTTTGAGAAGATCTCTTCGAATTCTGGCAAAAACTCAAGCTCCCAGTCAGGCTGTGGGCTTTTCACATTGGTGGACTTGTACTGGCTCATCAACTCGTACACTTCCTTCATTTTCACTCCCTTTAAAACCGCATCTTGTAATTTGAGCTTGTGCGAGGTTTTCACGAACAAATCCAACTCGTTTTCGATTATCTGGGTGATTTTGCTTTTGTAGTAGTTTTCTTCTTCCAATGAGTCGGTCTTCTCCTCGATCAGCGGCTCGATCGTGAATTCAGTGCTGATCTGTGGACTGGACTCTCTGCGCTGAATCTGCATGTTATAGAGATTTTTCGAAATCTGAATTTGCTTTTTCTGCACGCTAGTAAACAAGTTGTTTCTCCGCAATTTGGGTTTGGTTTTGAGACTTTTTTTCTGATTTTCACTCAATTCATCACTTTTTTTCAGAGTCTTTTTTACCGGTTGTTGCTCTGTTTGCTCTGCTTTGCCTTCGCTCTCCGTCTCTTTTGCGTCCCCTTCGGCCGCCCCTTTGCCCGCCTCAAACCCCAACTCTTCCAAGTCCAAAACCGACCGGACAGGGTGTCCCTCGGCGATGACTTTGAGGACGATTTGAGCCAGCACGGGGAACAGCTCACAGACCATATCGAACGAAACCAGCTCCAGCGAGTCCTGCTGCGACAGCCCCTCGTGGCTGAGCTGGTACTTCGACAGGCGCGTGTCTCCCAAACTGACTTCGATTTCAAGCCGAAAATTCTGCTTATTCCGTTTTTTGGCGATTCGGCGTTTCAGGAACTTGATTTCCTTCATGGGCGAGTCTCGACCCGGCGAGTCCTCTCCCAGCTTGAGCGGGTTCCATTTCACCATTTTCTCGCTGAAGGAGATTTTTCCAATTCCAAGAAACTCGATTATCGACTGGAGCAGATTTTTAAAGCTGAAGCGCTCCTCCTTGTCCGTCTTCGCGAAGCAGCTTCGCGCGACCACCGCGAACGAGCGGAACAAGTTCGGGTCGCTTCGGTTGACGCGCAGGTACTTTAGCATCGTCGTCCAGTCCTTTCGCTTGAAGCGCTTCGCCACGCGCGGCTTGATCGACCGCAGCATCTGGTCGATTCCGAGAGATTCGCATTCCTCGTTGAACTTGGCGAAGTTCTGCTCTTTATGGAAGTAATGCGCGTCCACTGACTTCTCATTTTCGAAGGATTCAAAGCGATTCGCGACGGTCACTTCTGGAAACACGTTCATGATTATCGGCATTTGACTGGCTTTTAAAATGTCAGATTCCTTTTTTTCTCGCAAAATTAATGTGATATTCGACGGGGTTTTGGGTTTTGGGTTTTGGGTTTTGGGGTTTGGG
>JBCCBR010000063.1:0-11258 GCA_039033935.1 Verrucomicrobiota bacterium | reverse complement strand
CGAGAGAGTGGCTTCGGCTCCTTTCGCCTCGAGAGATCCGAGGCTACCAGCCGCGAGTGTGGCAGGTGCCACTTTAAAAATCAGGTTCCGGCGAGAAATCATGGCTTTGGGTCGCGTCGGAAGGTCGAGCGGGTCACCGGATAGCTCCCTGAAACACTCCGGTCCGGGTGGGATTCGAACCCACGGAACCGTTTCCAGTTCACTTCTTTAGCAAAGAAGCGCTTTCGACCACTCAGCCACCGAACCTTTAGATTATGGAGATGTTTCGCGTCGAGTGACGCGGGCGGGAGAATCGCAGGGAAATAGGTGCGCGTCAAGCGCTTCGTGGGAGATCGAAATCCGGGAAAGGCGGATGGATTTTTGGGACAGTGGCGCTACTCACCGGCCTGCTGCCTCCTGGTTTTGGGCTACGGGAAGGAGTAAGAGTGAGATTGGAACCGGGACTGAGGGGTGAAGCTGCCTTGGCTCTGCGGAACAGCCGGGGACGGCTATTCTCCGGAGATTTTCGCAAAGGTGAGTAAGGCTACCCTAAGGAGCGCTGGCCTCTTGCCTGCGACATCAGAAGCGTTTGGTGAATCCGCCAAACACGGCGAGGTCGTCGGCGGCGTCGTTGAGGCCGATGGTGGTGCCCCAGTCGAGCACGAGATTTTCGCTGATGCCGTAGGTGAAACCACCAGAGAAGTAGGCCTCGTAGCTGGCCTCGCCGGCGATGCCGATGTATTCAACGAAGGCACCGAGCTGTTCGGTGAGGTCGATGCCGAGGACGGCGGAGTGGAGAAATTCGAATTCGTGCCGGTCCTGATCGTCATCGTAGACGGCGTCGAATTCGGCCATGAGACCGAGGCCGATGCCGTCGGTCAGTGGCATCGCGAAGGGGACGATGAGCCCGCCCTCCCACTCTCCGCTGCTGACGGCGGTATCGGTTGGGATGGTGACGAAAGGGAAAAGAGCGAGGGCGGGGCCGTCGCTGTCGTTTCCAAACAGATTGTACTTCAGGCGGATCTGGACGTCGCCGAAGTCGGTCTGCTCAGTGCCATCCTCGGGGCGCTCGAGGACAAGGGAATCGAAGACAAACTGCAGGTCGGTGCGGTGATTGATCCCGACTTTGAAGTTGGTCGCGAGGATCGTGTAAGTGTCGTCTCCGCCATCGCGACCCCAGTCGAAGTAGCTGACTTCTACTGCGAAGCGACCGGCGTCTACAGTAATGGGGCTCTCGGTGGCGTCGGGGCGATCGGGGGAAAGCTCTCGGAGAGCGTTGTCGGGCGTGGGGTTGGCGAGACTGTAGATGGATTTATCCTGCGCTGAGGAGAGGAACGGCAGGAGAAACAGTGCCTTGATTACTGTGAGCGGTTTCATAAATGTAGCCTGTGCTACATAACGGAGGTCTTGTCAAGTGGGGTTGGGGAGCACCGCTAGAGCGCGTGCGAAGGTATGAAGAGTGAGTGAGCGCGGCGTGGTCGCCGCGTCTTCTGAGGGAGTGCTCGGTTGACCGCTTTCAGGTCGAGATTTGACACGGATTGTCGTGTGGGTCGCGATGCCTTATCCTGAGGCTCGGCTTTGGGAATCTGCGTCGAAGCGATTTCCCGATAAAACTCGTCTGCCAAGATGGAGGAGAAAAGATTTTTCTATGCTGAGATCGGCTGGGGGGGAGTTCTGGGAGGTGACGCTCGATGGAAAGGTCAGTTTCCATGCCTCAGATGGAGTGGCGACTGAAAATTCGCGTCTCTGCCCCGACTTCCCGTCACAGATCGAGCTGTGATTCGAGTTCTTCGCGAAGCTTTGTCGGTGTGGTGCCGCTTTCGCGAAGTTGTTTCAGCGTGATGGAGCGGTCTCGTTTTGCGAGTCGATTGCCAGAGGCGTCGGTCAGCAGCTCGTGGTGGTGGTAAGTGGGAATGGGATAGCCGAGAAGGGTCTGAAGGACGACGTGGAGGTGAGTGCTTTCCCAGAGATCGACCCCGCGAATCACGTCGGTGACGCTCTGGAGCGCGTCGTCGTGAGTCACCGCGAGGTGATAGCTGGTGCCGATGTCTTTGCGCGAAATGATGGCGTCGCCGAGGCGCTCGGGCTCGGCGATCTGGGGGCCATTGAAGCTGTCCTGCCAGAAGAGGTCGCTGCCGATGGAGTCGATCGCTTGATCGAGATCGAGGCGGAGGGAATGGGGATCTCCTTTAGAGAGGCGTGACTCGCGCTCATCGGCAGAGAGTCTTCGGCAGGTGCCAGGATAGAGAGGAACGTCGCCAGGGTGAGGCGCTCGGGCGAGGTTCGCGATTTCCCGTTCAATGTCTTTGCGAGTGCAGAAACAGGGGTAGAGAAATCCTGCTGTGCTGAGTGTCTCGGCGGTCTTTTCGAAATCTTCTCGATGTTCGCTCTGGATGCGGACCGGGAGTTCCCATTCGAGGCCGAGCCACTCGAGATCTTCGAAAATCTGAGTGGTATGTTCTGCGCTGCAGCGCGTGTGGTCGATGTCCTCGATCCGGAGGAGAAATCGTGCGTCGCTTTGCTCTGCCCAGTGAGATGCCAGCAATGCTGAGTAAGCGTGTCCTTTGTGGAGGTGACCAGTCGGGCTTGGGGCGAAGCGGGTAGTTCTGGTGGGTGCGGTTTGGATGTTGGATGTTGGTTCTTGGTGCTTGGTTCTTGGTTCTTGGTTCTTGGTTCTTGGTTCTTGGTTCTTGGTTCTTGGTTGGCGGGGGGCTCCCGTGTGGGAGAAATCCGCGCTCCGTTTCAGCGGGATCTTACTCTTGATCTTACTCTTGATCTTACTCTTGATCTTACTCTTGATCGAGGGCGTCGTCGGAGGATGCCGGGCGGTGTGGTCGTGGGGCTCCGGCCCGGCGAGATGCGGAGGTGGTTAAAACCACCGCTCCGGAGCGGCGACTTGAGTCGCCGAGGTCGGCAGGATTTCGGCTAGTGAGTCGGCTCGCCGACGTAACTACGGGGAGGCGCGGGATTCTGATCTGTGCTTTGTTTTTCGAATTATGAAGTCGGTTTTCGGTCATTCAACCCTGTTGGGTCGGTCACTTAACCCTGTTCCACCGTCGCTTAAGCGGTGGCGGACGGGGGAGTCGGGGGCGATACCCGGTTGGGTCGCGGGCTTAACCCTGTTTAGTCTGGGCATCGGAGATGTTGCTGCCAATGAGGCAGAGCTTCTTTCGGGGACTCGTCAGCTCACTTTCGAGGGGCAGCGTGCCGGTGAAGGCTATTTCTCGGCGGACGGCTCGAAGATGGTGTTCCAGAGTGAGCGGGAAGAGGGAAATCCGTTTTACCAGATTTATCTGATGGATTTGGAAACTGGAGACGTCGAGCGGATCTCTCCGGGGACGGGGAAAACGACTTGCGCCTGGATTCACCCGGATGGCGATCGGGTGATGTTTGCCTCGACTCACGAAGACATCGAATCTTCACAAAAGCAGGAAGCCGAGTTTGCGGAGCGGGAGTCGGGACGAGCCCGAAAGTATTCTTGGGATTACGACGAGGAATTCGAGCTCTACGAATACAACTTGGAGACCGAGGAGTATCGAAATCTGACTGACACCGTCGGTTACGATGCGGAAGGTGCTTACTCACCGGATGGGACTCAGTTGGTCTTTGCCTCGAATCGTCAGGCCTACGATGGCTCGATGTCGCAAGATGATCTCAATGCCTTCAAGCTGGACAAGAAGTTTCCCATGGAGATCTATATCTCGGACGCGGACGGGGGAAATGTGAAGCGGCTTACCGAGGTCGATGGCTACGACGGTGGCCCATTTTTCAGTGCGGATGGTAAGAAGATCTGCTGGCGGCGATTCGATCGGAAAGGCCTCACCGCAGAGATCTTCACGATGAACACGGATGGGACCGACGAGCGGCAGTTGACTCGCCTCGGGGCGATGTCGTGGGCCCCCTATTTCCACCCGAGTGGTGACTACCTGATTTTTGCGACCAACAAGCACGGATTCGACAATTTCGAACTTTACCTGGTGGATGCGGCAGGCAAGCAGGAGCCCGTGCGCGTCACGGAGACGGCGGGGTTTGATGGTCTCCCGGTATTTTCTCCTGACGGGAAGCAATTGAGCTGGACCTCGAATCGCACGCCGCAGAAGCAGTCGCAAATTTTCCTGGCAAACTGGGATCACGGGAAGGCGCTGGATTATCTCGGGATTACTGGGGGCGATGCGATCACTGAGGCACCTGAGTTTGAGACTCCGGATTACGAGACCGCCGACGAAATCCGGATCGAGGACATGCGCGAGCACATCCACTACCTCGCCTCGGAAGAGCTCGAAGGTCGGCTCACCGGAACCCGTGGGGAGCGTCTCGCGACCGCGCATGTCGCGAAACTATTCGAGCAGTGGGGTTTGCTTCCGGGAGGCGACGACGACACATATTTTCAGGAGTTTGAGTTCACCGCCGGAGTGGACGTAGGGGCGGACAACGCGCTCAAGGTGAGCCTGAATGGGATCACGAGCCAGCCGGCGGTCGATCTCGACTGGAGGCCGATCTCCTTTTCGAAAACCGGTGAAATTGCTGAATCCGGGGTCGTTTTTGCGGGCTACGGGCTGGAGGTGCCAGATGGTAATGGGGGAGAGAAATACACGAGCTATTTCCACCTCGATGTGAAGGGCAAGTGGGTCATGGTGATGCGCTTTGTCCCCGAAGATGCTGAGGATGAGTTGAGGCAGGAAATGCAGCGCTACTCGCGTCTGCGGCACAAATCGACCCTGGCTCGGCGAAAATTCGCTGCTGGAATCATCTTTGTGACCGGACCAGAAACCGAGGTGAACGAGGAGCTGGTGCCGATGCAATTCGACGCCTCGTTGGCCGATTCAGGAATCCCGGCAATATCCATCAGCACCGAGATGGCGGCCCAGTGGATGGCCTCAGCTGGGAAGGATTTTTCGGAGATTCAAAGGCAGCTCGATACTGGCGAAATGATTCAGGGCTTTGATATCCCAAAAGTCCGAATCGCCGCGGAGATCGATATCGACCAGGAGAAAAAAATTGGCAGGAACGTGATCGGGATTCTTTCGGCTGGGCAAGAGGGACCGCATCCCGCTCCGGCAGTGATGGTCGGCGCTCATATTGATCACCTCGGTGCTGCGGGTGGATCTGGTTCGCTGGCTCGTGAGGAAGAAAAAGGTCAGATTCACTTTGGGGCGGATGACAATGCCTCGGGGGTCGCCGCGATGCTGGAGATTGCAGAATACCTCGCCGGCCAAAGAAACGCCGGTAAGCTGGAGCTGGAGCGAGACGTCGCCTTCGCCGGCTGGTCGGGTGAGGAGATTGGTTTGTTAGGATCTTCGCACTTTGTTAGGAGTCTTGCGAAAAACTACCTCGGCGACGAGAACGCTCCGCTCGGGCTGCTGCTGTCTTCTTATCTCAATCTCGATATGATTGGTCGTCTCGATGAGGCGGCGGTGATTCAGGGCATCGGCTCAAGCGACTATTGGGAGAGTGCGATCGAGCGCCGCAACGTCCCGGTCGGGTTGCCGCTCAATCTGCAGAAGGATACTTACCTGCCGACGGATGCGACCCCGTTCTATCTGCGCGAAGTGCCGATTCTCAGCGCCTTTACGGGAGCCCACGAGGACTATCATTCGCCTCGCGACACGATCGACAAGATTAACTACGAGGGCGCGACCAAAATTGCCAAACTGTTCGGGCTGATTACGCGGGAGCTTTCGCTGAATGATATGGCTCCGAAATATCTGCGAGTGGAGCCTCCCAAGAATCGGGCCTCGCGCGGCTTTCGCGTTTATTTGGGGACGATTCCTGACTATTCGCAGGGGGAAGTTAAAGGCGTCAAGCTGAGCGGAGTTGCTGAGAAGGGGCCGGCTGGCCTGGCGGGAGTGGAGGGGGGCGATGTCATCGTCGGATTGGGTGAGCGGGAAATTCTGAATATCTATGATTACACCGACGCGATGGCCGATCTGAAGGTCGGGGAGGCGACAGCGATCCGGGTGATGCGTGGTGATGAGGTCTTGGAACTCGAGATCACGCCGGGGTCGCGGGATTGAGGCAGGGGGCGGGTTTTTCCAGTTGTTGGGCTGGCCCTGCGAAAATCGCGGGTAGGAAAACCCGCGCTCCAAATTACTAACTTAGGAGGGCGGGTTTTCCAACCCGCCGGGATCCCCGAGCCCTTGGTTGCGGTCGATATTTCCTCCCCGTGGGTAGGAAGACCCGAGCTCCCGTTTGCGGGAGTGATGTGTGCGGAACTCAAACTAAGGAGGGCGGGTTATCCAACCCGCCAGGAGTCCCGAGCCCTAGGTTGCGGTCGACACTTCCTCACCGCGGATAAGAAAACCGGCGCTACCGCTTGCGGGCGTGATGTGTCCGGAGCCTAAACTCAGGAGGGCGGGTTTTCCAAGCCGCCACCATAAGCCTGAGCCCTCACCAGCCCGCTATTGCCGCGATCGACATCTCTGCGCGCGGGTAGGAAAACCCGCGCTCCCGACTGCTTGCGCTTCCGGCGAGGGGGAGGTGGTTAAAACCACCGCTCCATAGCGGCGACTTGAGTCGCATCGGAGGGATTATCCGGCAGACTTTTTGCTTATCCTAATTCTCGATGGGCGATGTGAAGGCTGTTTTTTTCGATCTGAGTGGGGTTCTCTACGAGGGCAGTCGTGTGATTCCCGGAGCGAAGCTGGCCCTGGGGCGAGCCCGCGATGCCGGGCTCCTGATTCGGTTCGTGACGAATACGGCTACCAAATCGCGTGAGGAGATCCTTGATAAGCTTGGGCGATTCGGGATTGAGGCGGAGCCGGGTGAACTCTACTCCGCGCCGATGGCGGCGCTGGATTATATCGAGGAGAACGACCTTTTCCCCTATTGCCTCGTTCACGAGTCGATCGAAAACGACTTTCGGTTCTTCGAGCGATCTCGGCCGAACGCGGTCCTGATCGGGGATGCGCGGATGAAGCTGCACTATGACGGCCTCAACCGTGCCTTCCAGCTTGTGATGGACGGGGCTCCTCTGCTCGCGATCGGCAAAAATCGGTATTTCAAGACTGAGGAGAAGCTTCAGCTCGATGCGGGTGCATTTATCGCGGCTCTGGAGTGGGCCGCCGGGGTCGAGGCGACCGTGCTGGGCAAGCCGAGTCGGGAATTCTACGACGCGGTAGTGGAGTCGACCGACCTCGATGCCTCTGAGTGTCTCATGATCGGAGATGATCTGGAGGGAGACGTCATCGCCGCCCTCGATGCGGGGCTTGCCGCGACTCTGGTCAAAACCGGTAAGTTCAAGCCGAAGGATGCGGAGGGTCTTCCGGAAGGGGCAAATCTGGTCGACTCGGTCGCCGACCTATTCTGATTTGCGGCTCGCGGTGGTTTACTTTTGAGTGACGATGAGATCGAAGGGGTAGATGAGGCCGTCGGCTTCTGCATGGATCGCATTTTCGGAGCGGACGTCGGTGGCGAGAAAGGGCCCGCACTCCCAAGTCTGATCGCGGATCGCCCTTAACGCGGAGGGGAGTGAGGCGGGACGTCAGCCGATGCTGGTGAGGTGGCTGGCGAGGTGGTCCATCGAGGGGTAAGGTCCGACGAGGAAAGGCTGTGAGAGGAGAATAAACTCCCCGTCGGCTCCGATCGCTTCGATCTCCAGACCAGTCGGAAAGAGCTGCTCGGCGAGGGCGAATCGCTCGACAGCCTCGCCGAGATCACCGGGGTGCAGGAGGTAGTTACCAAGTGGATCCTGATCGAGAATCCAGCCAAACCCGGCTTTGCCGACTCCGCCGAGGAGCTTGATGACGCGCTGACTTGGTGGCTCAAAGAAGGCCACCGCCTCTCCTCCGGCCCCAATCAGGCTGAGATCTCCCGTTGAAGAGGTGTCGTGAAAGTCGGCGAGACGATGCGCGATGGATCTGCCAAACTCAGGCGTCTCGCGAAAAGTCGCCGCTATTTCGTGGTCGACCTGACGACCGTCGAGGCGCTGGCGGAAGGTGCCTTTTTCAACATATCTTCCGCAAGCTTTGGCCCACTCCGTGATTCGAGCTGAGCGGCGAGCCGCCGATTCTGGCGGCACTGCTCTACTGCTTCCCCGGCTGTGAGTCTGCGCTGATTCTTTGGAGGCATCATTGAAAGCTAGCACAGCGCTCGCATTCGCCAAACTGAAATCCGGCCACATGTTGTGTTTTTTAACATTGTCCAGAAAGACAGTCAAATAGCGATCGATTCATTCTGCGGCCGGGAGCAGGGCGATGATGGTGTGTGCTCTCAGGGTCATCGTCCCGGCTGGGACGGCGCTCGGTTGCCGTGCAAAGGATGGCGATCCCGCTAAGTCGATTTCGGGGCTGGCGTCGATCGCGAACATCTGGTGTCCATCGAGCGTTTCCGGCAGGGCCAGCTCGACTGGCTGCGACGAGCGGTTGAAGATCAGTAGGCGGTCGCCGTCGGGGCCTCGCGTTGCGAAGCCGCGGCAGTCGCTGTCGGCGGGCGTTGGGATTTCGATGAATTTGTCAGCACCTGACCAGACCTGACTGATAAGTCGAAAGAGCTGGTAGCTCGGCAGGGTGCGAAGGCCCTGTTCTTTGTCGAAATACGCTGTGCCGAACTTCTTTTCAAAGAGTTGGTGAAAGCAGGACCACTCGACCCGCTCGCGATGGTCGAGGATCCGGGTGATCGCCGCCGTGATAAAGAGCAGCTCGGCACCGGTATTTTTCCACTGGTTGAGGCCTTCGGCTCCAATATTCCACTCAGTGAACCAGATCGGGGTATCAGGCAGGATCGCAGCGAGATGATCGAACCCCTCGTCGATGTAAGCCTCCGGATAAGGCACTGCCGCGAGTGGCAGCTCGGCGCCCGCCTCAAGGGCAAAGCCCTGACCCCCGTAGTATTCGTGGTAGATGGCTGCGTCGAACCACTGCTGTTTCGCGAGCGGCGCATTCCACTTTTCGGGAAAGGGGCTGTCGGCGCGAGCAGGGCCGAAGCAGGCTCCGATCTGAATCGTCGGATCATGACGACGAATCGCATTGGCGAGGGGGCGGGCGATCTCGATGTAGCGCCACACGTTCATGAGTGAGCGCGGGTCCCAGTAGGTCTCGTTGCCCAGCTCGATCGCGCGGAGCGGTAAGCCTTTACTGCGGTAATGCTCGATCAGGGTGATGACGCTCTCGGGGCTTTCCTCATAAATGTTCAGTACATGGATGGGCTCGATCGAATGTTCGCGGCACAGGCTGATGTAACCGTCGAGATCGTAGCGGCGGCCGATTTTTCGGAAAAGCGCAAGCTGCTGGGCGGCCCAGCCGGTCTGGTCGTTTTGCTGAATCGAAAAGGTGTCTTCACGCCAGAGGTAGTTGTTGGCGGTGGTGCCTCCGGGAAAGCGGAGGCCTCCGGGGAGGAGGTCGCGGGCAACTTTGGTGAACTCATCACTGCTGTAACTGATGCCGTGCAGTGCGGTTGGCATCAGCAGGTTGCAGTTAAACGAGTGCCATTGCTTTTTGATGGGCTCTGAATCACCCAGGCTGATGGTAAGGGGTGCTGCCTCGGTCGATGGGATCGAGAGGAGCATCAGGGTCGGTAGGGCAACGAGACGGAGCGTGTTCATCGCTCTGATCGTAGCCCGGATCGACCCGCTGCGGCGAATTCAGGTTCAGGAGTTTACGGGGGATCGCGGGGGGACGCGATCGAGTGATGGAGAAGGGCTGAGAGCGGACGGGCAATTCTCGGAGGCTCGGCAGTATAGTATTGAGACATGGGAGAAAACTCACCGCAGTCTGAAGAACTTTTTGTTTCGCTGTTTGCCGACAACGAGCGGCATCTGCGGGCCTTTGTCCGATCGATGGGGCTCGACTGGAGCGGGGTTGACGAGGTGGTGCAGACGGTCAGTCTGGTGATGTGGCGAAAATGGGAAGAGTTCGACCCGGACACGGATTTTCTGAAATGGGGTCGGGTCATTGCTCGCTTCGAAGTGCTCCGCTATCGGCGCAACATGGCCCGGGATCGCCACGTCTTTTCGGATGACCTGATCGAGCTGCTCGGGGCCGAGGATGACCGCAACGACCTTTCCCAGAGTGAACTTTACCGACGCGGCCTGCAGGCCTGCCTTGAGCAGCTCCCCGACAAATCGCGCCGCCTCGTCGCCGATGCCTACGCCGGTGATCGCACGATCGGGGAAGTCGCCTCGTCGTTTGGAAAAACAGCGACCGCCTTTTACAAAACTCTCAACCGCATTCGCCAGAAGCTGCAGCCCTGCATTGAGCAGAAAGTGGCCGAGGCATCCCAGCGCGCATGAAGGAATCTGAAGCCATCGCTATCGCGGAAGCTCCGCTCGACGAGCAGATCCTTGCTTATCTTGATGAGCAGCTGAGCCCTGATCAGGTTGCGGATCTGGAATCTCGTCTCACTCAGGACAGCGAAGCACGCGATCTCTTCCGCAGCTACGCGCTGATGGATGCGGCGCTGCGAGATGGGGAGGCAGTGGATTCAGATTCCCATCTCGTCGCAGGTCAGTTTGGCGCTCCGAGCCGGTCGGCACGCGGCGGGCAGCGCAGTCGTTTACTGGAATGGGCGGCGGTGGCGGCTTGTGTCGTTCTGGGAGCGGCATTGATATTGGTCTTTGGTGGGCGGGATGCTGATTCGACTCTGCTGGTGAGTGATGAAGTCGACACGCTCGGGGTGGCGATGATTTCAGCCGAGTCGAATGCGGTGTGGGAAACCGATAGTGAAATCAGCCCCACTGCAGGAGCGTCACTATTGCCGGGCCGCTACACTCTTCGCGAGGGCCTCGCTCAGCTCGATTTCTTTGGCGGAGCATCGGTCAGTCTCGAGGCTCCGGCTGAGATTGAACTGATTGGGCGGGAAAAAGCGATCCTGCATCGAGGCAGACTGCAAGCTGATGTGCCACCAGCAGCGCGCGGCTTCGAAGTGCTTGCCGGTGAAGTGCGGGTTGAGGATCTCGGGACACGCTTTGGGTTGTCGACCGATGGGAGTGGCTCGGCTGATCTGGTTGTGTTTGATGGTGAGGTGAAAACCCATGACCGCAGCGGTGAGGCCGCTTTGTTCGAGACAGGGCAGGGGGCTATCCTGACCGAGGGCGAGGTGACGAGGCTGCCGCAGCCGGATTTTCAGGACTACCCCGAGCTGGATGAAATTCTCGCCGGGGCTGATTCGCTGATCGACGAGCGTCATGCCAAGTGGAGACGCTGGAGTGCTCAGCAGCGCAAGGATCCCCGGCTTTATGCGCTCTACGATTTTGAGGAGCTTGATCTCTCCAGCCGTCGACTCGTCAACCGCGCCACCGGAGCCGACCGCGCCGAGCTGGATGGCGGAATCGTCGGCGCTCGTGT